>JAESQQ010000239.1 GCA_016765095.1 Planctomycetota bacterium
CCCGCCCGCGGGCGGGGGTAAACCCCTCCCCTACGAAAGCATTGGGGTGTACCGCAACTTGTGATGGGCAGCTCTAGCTGCCACTCAGGTCAAGCGTTCCTTAAGACCTGGCGTTGCGACTGGGTCTCAATCTCGCCGTTTCAGAAACGCTCGGAGCCGTGAGATCTCAGCGTCGAGCTCTCCCTCGAAGCCGGCGTCGCGCGGGCGGCGCTTGACGTAGCCCACCTCGACCTCGACCGCGCCGTCCTGTGCGCTCACGTTGGCCCAGCCGACGACGCGATCGCGCCACAGGAGTGGCATCGCGTAGTAGCCGCGAACGCGTTTCGCGACTGGGGTGTAGGCCTCGAACCGATACGCCCAGCCCCAGAGGTGCTCGAACCGTTGGCGGTCGTGCACGAGCGGGTCAAAGGGAGCCAGAATGCGGGCCTTGTCCAGTGGATCCCTGGGATCGAGCGCTTCGGCTGGGATCAGGTAAACCACACCGTCCACCGTCTCTTCGATCACCTCCTGCGTTCGAACCAGCTGGTCCAGCGCGCTCCGTCCCGCCTTGGGGTCGAGGAGCGCGCGCCCAAGTCGTCCGAGCAGGGAGCGCACGGCTCGCTTCGGCGCGGGCGCAAAGATCCGCGTCACGATCCTCGCCAACCGCAGGAGGCGCTCCTCCGGCGAGACGTCCGGCACGGACTTCGCCGACTCGTAGAGCCGGACGCCTTTCCGTCGGCCTGCGACCCGCAACAAACCGCGCCGGTGCAAGACCTCGAGCGCCCGCTTCGTGGCTTGGGAGTGACCGCCCCAGGCATTCCGCACGCGCTCGCGCCCAAACTCCTCGTCCAGGTCGCGGGGGTGCACGGGGCCCGACTCGGCGACCGCTCCCAACACTCTCCGCTCGAGCTTGGAGAGCTTCGCTGTCACGCGCCGCGGGTAGAGACAGGCCCAGGTCTCTCGCGGCATGAAGCCGTAGGCGTAGAGCATGTCCTCCTCGAGGTCGAGGTCCGCATACGCCCGGTCCAGGTCACCGACGCGATAGCCGCGGACCCGCTGGCGGAGGATCAAGTCCTGCGCGCGGGCCGGCGCCTGGATTGGGTCCGCCTGCACGAACCCGAGCCGGTCAACGGCCTTGCGCAGAGACCCCTGCGGGAACAGGGAACACCCAATCGCCTGGGCGCGGAGCTTGGAAGTCTTCGTTGTGCTTGCCATTGCCCGTGAGCCTAAGGGACTCCGTCGCTGGGACTCGGCAAGAGCAAAGACGCTGAGTCCGAGGAGTAGCAAGAGGACTTCCCGGCAGCGCTAGCTCTTGGGGCGTCGTGAGTTAGGCCCCTCTCACCAGATCTGAGCGAGCGAATCCGCCCGCCGACGCCCGATTCTGGAACGGTAACCACAAGGTAAAGCCCTAAATCGCGTTGGGTATACGCCTAGCCGCCGCCCTAAAGTGCCCACCTGGAGGAAGTGGGCTATGGCGCGACTCTTATCCGCTGCGTTCTGTGTGTTGCTCTTAGGCGCCCCCGCTTGGGCCCAAGACGACCACCCCGACCAGCCCACAGGCGCTGCGACCCTCACTCCAGGCGGCGTCTCCGGCCGAATCGAGACCGGCGGAGACCGCGACGTGTTCCGCCTCAACGCTCTCGCCGGGCGCGAATACGCGATCGAGACGAGCGGCCTCGACGGAGGCATGGACTCGATCCTCGACCTCTACGACACCTCCGGCCAGTACCTCTCTCGCGACGACGACGGGGCCGGGAACCTCGCCAGTAAGATCGTGTTCACCGCCACCGAGAGCGGCGCCTACTGGGTGCTCGTGACCCACTACGACCGCGACGCGGGGACCGGCGGCTACCGAGTCGCCGCAGGCCCGACCTCAGCGCCCGCGCCGACCACGACCTCCAGCGCGCCCGCCCCCACGACGCCCACAGCGCCGACCACGGGCAGCGCGACCCTTGAGTTCGCTCGAGTGTTCGACCCCAAGCTGAGCGGCGCGAGCCTCGAGATCAACTACCGCCTCGACGGCGCGGCCTCGATTCGCCTCGAGATCCGTGACGGAGCGGGACGCCTGGTGCGGCAAGTCCTCAGCGGCCAGCGCAGCGCGGGGCCCCACGTCGCGAGTTGGGACGGCACGGACGCCTCCGGGCAGTTCGTGGCGCCAGGATCCTTTTCGATCCGTGTCCGCGAGGGCTCCGCGACTCTCGCCAGCGCGCCGCTGTCCCTCGTGCGTCTCGGGATCCGAGCCCTGACCTTCGGCGGGGCTGGCCGAGTTCCGCTGACCTACCACGACGCCGACGGCTTCGGCGCCCGCGTCTCGGTCGATCGAATCGGTCCCACCTGGACGCTTCCGGCGTCGGCGCTTGGATCCGGCTGCCTCGACGCGAGCAGCGGCGCCGCCCTGCGCGCCCCTCAACGACACGCCGGCCTCGCGGCCCCGCCCCGCACGAGCAGCGGCGCGCTCCGCACACGCGGAATCAACCTCCCCCTCGCCTACGCGCGCGGCGCCCAAGCCCAGGTCGAAGCCCTGCTTGGGGACGAAGCCGCCAACGGAGGAAGCGCCGTCGGCTGCGGCTACCCGATCCCCGGCGTCCCGCTCCGCGTCGCAGTCGAGGGAGGTCGCTCGGTCGCCACCATGAACGGCGAGCTGACCGCGGGCGGCCGAAGCACGCTCGACCTCCCCGCGCTCCCAAACGCCGTCGGCAAGGACCGAGTCCGCTATCGGTTCCGGTTTTACTACCGCGCGGGCAGCGCCTGGCTTCCGGTCCCAGGCTCGCAGAACACCGAGCACACCGTCTACACGACCTTCGGACGCCCCGGGGCTGACATGCCCGGACGCCGCCCCTGGATCAAGGCCCTCGACCTGGCCATGGGCTGGGCCGCCGGCCAAACCTCCGAGCGCGGCGCCCTGACTCGCGTCGTCCAAGGCGTCAACACAAACTTCGGCTTCCGCTACGACGTCGACGCCGGCGCTCCGGCCTACACCGCGGGCTGGGAGCTGCACAATCCCGAGCTCGACTTCGACGCCTTCCTCGACGACCAAGACAACGGGCGAGTCGTCAACTGCCTCGACTGCGCGAGCCTCGTGACCAAGCTCTCGGGCCAACTCGGGATCCAAACCAACATGGTCGTCCTCGGCTGGGATTTTCGCCTCAACTTCCTGCGCGGGATCGGCTGGGATCGCTTCACCAACTCCCTGTTCGGCGGCAACCACGCGTTCAGCTATCACGCCGTCGCCTCACCGGATCGCGGCGCGACGATCTTCGACGCCTGCCTCAGCATTGACGACGACGCGCGTCCTTCGCGCGCGCCCTTCCTGGAGCGCCTCCCGACCGGGATCGACTTCGACCGTTATCGCCAGCAACTCAGTCCCGACCGATTCCGGCTTCGGGACCTCGGCACCGCGAGCTTGAGGTAAGTCATGCGCGCCCTCGTCTTCGCCCTGATCCTCCTCGCGCCCGCGACGCTCCTCGCCCAGGGCCTCCCGAGCTCCGACCCCCGGGTCCGTGCCGCCGAGCGCTATCAGACAAAGACCTGGAGTCCGGCTGGGCCCGCGGTCACCGGCTGGAGCCCCGACGTGTTCAAGGTCGCTGGCTGGGATCGTCTCCGAGTCAAGATCGACGCGCGCCAGGCTGAGGCCCACGTCGACCTGGCGCGGCGGACCGAAGCAAAGGCCGAGACAAAGAATCCGCGCCCCCAAGCGAGGCTCCGAATTCGTCGTCACGCGACGAGCAAGGCGGCTCGAGACGCGACGCTGGCGCACCTCGCCGCCTGCACAGTGACCCTCGAGCGCGAGGAGGGCTTTGGCGAAGTCGCGTTCAGCATTCGCGCCCGAGGCGAGCTGGTCTACCTCGTCGGCGTTCGCGGCGACTTGAGCTACACCCTCCGCGCGAACGGACCCGGCGGAGTGGAGGCAGTCGCCGCCGCTCTCGACGCCCAGCTCCGCCTCGCAAGCAAGGCGCCCAAAGCGACCGGCGCTGCCGCCGAAACCACGACGAAAAACGAATTAAAAAAGC
>JAESQQ010000240.1 GCA_016765095.1 Planctomycetota bacterium
CCGAGTCCAGCGCGTTCCTGAGGATCTAGTAAACGGGAGCACACGATCGGGAGTGGTCACTGTCGACCAGCCTCTCTGTCCGCAACAAGCCTCCACGTGACCGCTCATGATCGTGAACTCCCGTTTAGCTCGAGAGCGAGTCGAGGAGGGCCTGGATCCGGCGGCGCATGTCCTCGCGGGCGGCGGGCAGGAGCGGCTCGGCGGTCGCGAGGAGCGCTTTGGCTTGACGAGCATGAGCCAGCGCTTCGGCGTCGCGCTCTTCTTCGGCGAGGAACTCGGCGAAGCCGAGGTGGTTCTCGACCCAGCCAGACGCGAGCAGGAGGGCCTCCTCCCAGAGCGCTTCGATCTCTTCTTCTTCGCCCGCAAGCTCCGGGCCGATCGGCCAGGGAGGAGCGTTCATGTAAAGCAGCGCCAAGAAGCGGAGCGGGCCGCCGTGCTCGTAGGTTGAGTCGAGCTCACGAGCGCGCTCGGCTTCAGACTCGAGCTCGCCGATCTGGTCGAGGTCGGGCAGGAACTCGAACTCAAGGACGCGGCCTAGCGCGATCGCGCAGTAGAAGTGTCCTTCGACGCCCTCTTCGTCCTGCTCGATCGCGGACCGAGCATATTCGAGGGCCTTGCGGGCGTAGGCCAAGCGGTCGCGGTCCGCGGCGCCGGGGTGGGCGTCGACCACGTCCAAGCAGCCAGACGAGAGCTGCCAGCGGAGCTCGTAGTCGTCTTCGCCTTGTTCGAGGCGATTCTCCAGGGCGACGAGGCCGGGAGGAGCGGCGAGCCCAGGGCTCGTGCAGCCCGTCGCGAGCGGGGCCAGACAGAGGGCAGCCAGAGCTAGGAGGGGAGCGCGCCTCACTCGACTTTCGCCTCGTAGAGCTTGACGAGCTCGGCCAGGCGCTTGGCCTGGGGAGGGGTGAACGCGCTGACTTGGATCGATTTCATGATCGCGGCTCCCTCTGTCAACGACTTCATTCCGAACAGCACCTTGGCCAAGGCTTGCGAGCCCTTGACGTCTCCGGAACGGAAGCGGACGACGGGAGGGGTTGGTAGGACTGGGGAAGTGTATAGGACGCGAAAGACACCCTTGTAGCGCTTGAGTTGTTGGAGCCCGCGCCAGACGGTGGCGTCGACGAGGACCGCGTCTACGGGCTCGCCCTTGTAGTCCTGGCCGCGCTGGAGGCGGCGGAGGACGCTGAGCGCCCGGGTCGTCGAGACGATCCGGATCCGACCGCCTGCGAAGGCTGGCACGACCCGCTTGGCGTGACGCACGTCCTTGACCCGGAGTTTGCCCCCGAACACGACGTTGGTCGCAAAGCGGGGGTCGTCGAGGTGGGCGGACCAAATCCGAGCGGGTCGCTTGAGGGTCTTGAGATCAGTCAGGGTCTTGAAGGCAGCGTCCCTGCGGACCAGAAGCCGATAGCGCTCTTCGCTCGAGCCACCTCGCTCGGCGTGAGCTATGGCTTCGAGGCCCGGCTGGCGTTGCCAGCGAAGGAAGACTGCGAGGGACACGATCCCCTCGCTCGGGTTGTGGTCCTTGAGCCAAGCCTCGCCGGGCGCGAGCGCGTTGAAATACCTCGCACGCAGGCTGCGGCCGGTCTGGTCGCTGAGGAACTGCCCGAAACGCGACATGATCGGTCCCGCAGAGCGAGCGCTCCCCGGCGCGTTTGGGTAGCAGATCAAGAACTCACCCTCTGGCTCCTGAGCGGCTGCAGGGGCGGCCAGGAGGAGCAGAACGATCGTGGCGAGGAGGGAATGGAGGAATAAGCCCTTCATGGCCGGGCAATCTACCCAACACCCGCCGACATGGGGCACGCGATCGACGGAAGATCCAGGGTTCAAGCACTTCCCGACCCTCGCGCACTCGGCTGATCGCTTTCGATCGCTTTCGATCCCGCTCGCACCGATCCATCAAAACCCCTGTGTCGAGGTACTAGGTTGATAGGATCCCCGCCCCACTCACCGGAGGGCGCCATGTCCCAGCACCTGACCACCCCCGCGACCCGTCGCACCTTCCTCAAGCACCTCGCAATGGCAGCAGGCGGCGCCGTCTTGGTTCCGCTCGTGACCTCGTGCACGACGGAGCCGGCCAAGACGAAGACGGCCGCCAAGAGCGGCGCTGGAGCGTCTGCCGATCCGATGGCCGTCCCCCAGAGCAAGCCCGAGGGCTGGAACGCGATCGAATACAACAAGGTTCGCGGGAACGCGGGCAAGATCCCCAAGACCTACCACGCCTCGATCAACGGCCCCGACGGGGTCAAGAAGCACCTCGGGAAGCACCTCCCCTACGTGCCTGCGGTCGACGCCAAGTTGGTCCCCGCGGGCTACCTGGCGATCATGTGGGGCGACCCCAAGCTTGGCTACACCAAGCACCCCAACGCCGCTAAGAGCGACGCCAACAAGGCAGGCCACTGGTACAACTGGATCGAGGTCCGCAAGGCGACGGACGGCGAAGCGATCGCTCAGAAGAGCGAATACGCGACCTGGCCCGCGACGGGTGACGTCAAGGCTGCGGGTTACCTCGTCGAGGGCGAGGGCGACATGGCCGCCGAGAAGGGGACCCACACGATCTACCTCGCGAAGCTGCCCTCGGACGTCAAGAAGGGCGACCTGGTTCGGCTCCACGCCCACTGCCTGACCCACGGCGAGTACGTCGACTTCCTGACCGTCTAGCTCCGTGTTCGGTCTCGATCGCTGCGCTTTGGTCGGCATGGTTCACCTCCTCCCTCTGCCGGGCAGCCCCGGCTACTCGGGGGGCGGCTTGGATCCGATCGTCGCGGCGGCGGTTCGCGACGGCGAAGCCCTCCTGGCTGGGGGCTGCGACGCGATCCTGGTCGAGAATATGGGCGACGTCCCCTACCTTCGTGGCCACGTGGAGCCCGAGACGGTCGCGGCGGCTGCAGTCGCGACTCGGGCCGTGGTCGCGTTGGGGGCACCGACGGGGGTCCAGGTCTTGGCGGGCGCAAACCGAGAAGCGCTGGGAGTCGCGATCGCGGCGGGCGCGACTTTTCTGCGCGCGGAGGCCTTCGCCTACGCCCACATTGCCGACGAGGGATTTCTTCAGGCCTCCGCCGGCCCGCTCCTGCGAGCCCGCCAAGCGCTCGCGGCGAACGGGATCGAAGTCTGGGCTGACGTCCAGAAGAAGCACTCCTCCCACGCGATCACCGACGACCTCGACTTGGGCGAGTTGGCTCATGGGACCGCGTTCTGCGGCGCAGACGCGCTCGTGATTACGGGCCTTCGGACCGGAGCGCCGACTTCCCTGGGCGACCTCAAGGCCGCCGCTGGCGCGGGCTTACCCCTCGTGGTTGGCTCGGGAGTGACCCCAGAGGACGCGGGCGCCCTCGCCAAGCGGGCCGCTGCGTTGATCGTGGGGTCCTACTTGAAGGTCGACGGCGATTGGCGTCAGCCGGTCGATCCGGCGCGAGTCCGCGCCTTGCGGGCTGCTCTTCCGACTTAATCGCGGGCGGAGGTTCGCCTACTGAGCAGCGAAGTGCTTCCCGTAGAAGTGCGCGTAGTAGCTCAGGGTTTGGATCAAGTGGGTCAAGTCGGCTTGGGTCGTGAAGTTCACGACTCGGGTCGCAGTCGCCACGATCTGGCCCTCTCGGTTGCCCAGGGTGCAGTGGGGGAGCTGGTAGCTGACCAAGAGCGCTTGGTCCGCTGGAACTCGATCCGCGGGCGCGACGGGAGACCAAAAGCGGAGCGCGAGCTGTCCTGTCGAGTCCTGGAACTCGTTGACCACGATCGAGACTTGGGTCCCGTCCTCTTGGGGAACACCGAGGACGATCTCGCCTTTGTCTTGGCCGAGCACCCAGCCAGAAGAACGACACATTTGGTCGAACAGACTGTAGTAAGGGCGCTCTTGCATGATTCACCTCTACGCGGAGTCCGCGCCTCTCCTCACCCTATCGGCGAATCGGGGCTCCGGCCTTTGTACTTGAGGAACAGATCGTAGAGCGCCTCGCGCAGGAGGGTCGATTCCTTGCTCTCATTGCGGCGCGCGAGGGCTTTGAGTTGGTCCAGCTGGGTTTGGGGGTAGTAGCTCGACTTGAGCGTCATGCGCTCCTTGTCGGGGATTCCGAGTCGATCGCCGCCGAGGCTCTTTGCCCGCCAGAGCGCACCTTGGGCCGCTCCGATCAAGTCTTCGGGCCGAGTCCCGTCACGCCGGAGGGAGCCGAGGCCTGCGCTCAGGGTCGCGGAGACCTCTCGACGACGGACCCCGCGCCCGACCTTGAGTGGCGAGCGTTGGATCTGCTTGCGGGCGAGCGCCAGCAGGCCGAGGGCTTCCTCAAGCTCGTGGGGCAGGGTCAAGGCGAACAAGTCTCCGGCCAGCCGGCCGAGGAGCGCCTCGCCCGTGGCGAGTTCGTCGGCGAAGGCGTCGCTCAGTCGAGACACGAGGCCCTTGAGGAGTGCGTCGGCGCGTTCGGTCTCGAGCTCTGCCTGGTGGCGGCGGAACTCGTCGACGTCAATCAGCGCGAGGGTCAAGGGAGCCCCCTCTGCGAGGGCACGCTCGGTCGCTGTGCGGAAGCGGGCCTCCCAGATCGGGGCCAGGAGGGCGCCCGTCGTTGTGCAGAGAGTCGGGTCGGGCTTGGCCTTCGCGCGGCCTCGCTTGGGCTTGCTCGCCTTGTGTTTGCTCGCCTTCGCTTTGCTCGCCTTGCGTTTGGCCTTCGTGGCCTTTGCCTTCTTGGTGGCCCGGCCGCTCTTATCCTTGGTGCCGCTCTTGCCCTTGGGAGGGGCCGACGAGGGGGCGGTGGCCGGCTTGGGAGCCGTTGGGGTCGCCTTCTTCTTGCTCACGCTGGGGGTCGTCACGAATCGCAAGACTTTACGCAACGCCTCCGACCGTGTTCTGCCGGCGCGAGCGCGAGCGCCTAAACGGAAGCTCACGATTCTGAGTGGTCGCGCGACACCGTCTACTAGAAAATTGTCTAGTCAAGCGGAGCACGATTCTGACCGGGGTCGCCTTCATAGCGCAGGGGAGTCGTGAAAATCGCATTCGTGGGCGACCCCTCAGGATCGTGGCCTCCGGTTTAGGTGTCTACGGTGCTCGCCATGAGCCGAATCACCTCGCCAGGTGTCTCGGCGGCGAGGAGTTGGGCCTTAAAGCCGTCCTCGTCGAAGTCTTCTTGCTCGCGCATTAGCGCGACGGCGATCCCCTTCTCGATCTTGCGATAGAACTTGTCGTTGTAGGACGGCGCGACCATCGGGAAGAAGATTCGGACTGGCTCGTCGTCGATCGCGTCGAACCAGAGCCCTGGTTCGGGTGCGATCGCGACTCCGATCGCGAAATCCTTGGCTTGCTGGGTTCGCACGTGCGGGACGGCGATTCCGAGTCCGAGGGCCGTGGTGGCCTTGTTCTCGCGGTTGCGGAGGTCGATCAGGCACTTGCGAGGGTTGGTGATCCGCCCGCTGGGCTCGAGCAGCTTGACGAGGGCGGCGAGAACGACTTCCTTCCGGCGTTGGCGCTGGCGTGGGCTCAGCTCCCAGGGCTCGAGCCCCAGCTCCTCCTCAGGGGTCGGAACGTCCGCGAAGGGGTCGAAGTGGAGATCGACGTTCGACTCCTTTATGTACCGGTTCAATCGCACCCGAGGAGTCTAGCCGCCAGGTCTGCTTCAAGAACCCGCCAGCGGGAACGGGTGGCGATCGAGGGGGCAGTGGGCTAACACGGGAGGGTGGAGCAACGGATCGGTAACTACACGATCGTGCGCGAACTCGCCCGAGGGGGGATGGGCGTCGTGTTCGTGGCTCGCCAGGACGGCCTCGAGCGTGAGGTCGCGCTCAAGCTACACCTCGGCGCCTTGAGCGGGGCCGGCGGCGACTCGGCGAAGGAGGTCCGAGCCCGCGAGCGCTTCGACCGCGAGGCTCACGCGGTGGCTCGCCTCAATCACCCTCACGTGATCCAAGTCCACGAGTTTGGCCACCACCGTGGGTCTCCCTTCTTGGTCATGGATTTGATCGAGGGCGAGTCGCTCGAAGAGCTCCTCGAGCGAGAGGGGGCGCGCGAGCCGGGCGAGGCCGTTGACCTCGTCGAGCCGATCGTGCAAGCGGTCGCTCACGCCCACAGCCAGGGGATCCTCCACCGCGACCTCAAGCCCGCCAACATCCTGATTCGCAAGGACGGACGTCCTTTCCTGACGGACTTTGGGTTGGCCAAGGACCTCAGCGACGAGCGCGATCGCCTCACGCGCAGCGGCCAGCTCCTCGGGACGCCCTACTTCATGGCGCCAGAGGTGGCCTCGGGCGCCACGCGGGAGATCGACGCCCGGAGCGACGTCTACGCCCTGGGCGCGGTCCTCTTTCAGACCTTGACCGGCCGCGTCCCCTTTCAAGGGGAGACGCTGATCGAGCTCCTCAACAAGATCGTCACGGACCCTCCGCCGGCGCCGAGCGCGGTTCACCCCGGCGTGCCCAAGGAGCTCGATGCGATCGTGCTCCAGTGCCTCGAGAAGGACCCAGAGCGTCGCTACGCCGACGCCAGCGAGCTCGCGATCGACCTCGAGAACTGGGGCGAAGGGCGGCCGGTGAGCGCGAGTCGGGCCAGCTTTGGGCGTGGGCTGAGGAGGATCTCACGCAGCCGAGCTTGGCTCGCGGTCCCCCTCTTGCTCGCGATCGGCGTCCTGGGCGCGGTCGCGGATCGCGTTTGGTTGGCCCCGGTTCGCGCTGCTCGGGTTGAGTTGGCGGCAGAGCTCGACTGGCAAGCCCTGGAGCTTCGGCCAACTCTCTACGGGCTCGACCCTCGTCACCCCCTTGAGGTCAGCACGGGAGACTTGCGAAAGCGGCTCGATCAGCTCGAGCAGCTCGAGGGCGTGGGTCCTGCTCGGCACAAGGAGGCGCGGGCCTACCTCGCGGCCTACCTCTGGCTCCTCGAAGAGCGTAAGCGACGGCGGCGCCCGAGCGCGGGCTCCCTCGTGGCTGCGCGTGGTCGACCCGACGTCGCCGTCCGCGCGGTCGTGCTCTCCGAGGGAGGGGATTTCGTGGGCGCCCAGCGGCTCTTGGCCGAGGCGCTCCCCGACACGCCCGAGCTGCGCGCGACCGAGCTCGCCCTCCTGGCTCGCCACGAGCCTGTTCGTTTCTTGCGCGACGGGCCGAGCGAGGGAGTGCTGACCGAGCTCAAGGCGGCCCTGCTGCCCGTCGCGCTCGTGCAGCACTTCGACGAGCTGCTCGGTGACGGCCTCGCGGGCGGACAGGTCGAGTTCTCTCGTCGCCTCGCGGCCGGACAGGGGATCTTGGAGAGCTGGGGAGAGCCCGGCGCAGCGGCGGCCCGGGCGGGGCTGGCGCGTGTCCTCGCGCAGCGCTCGCAGCGCTACGCCGCCTTACACGAACTCGATCTGCCCGTCGCCCTCGAGCGCCTGGACCGAGTTCGGGCGTCCTGGCACCGTGTCCCTGGCTGCCCGTTCACGCCTGAGTTCCGCGCTGCCCTCGAGGGCTCACTCGCCAAAGGCCTCGCGGTCGCGGAGTTGCCAGGATCTTCGGGAAGCCAAGCCGTGCTCGTCTTTGAAGTCGAGCGCTGCCTCGGGCTGTTTAGCGGCGAGCGCCGAGAGGGTCGTCGCATTCAGGCCCTCCTCCAGCTCTTCCTCGCCACGTTCGATCGCTCGGCCAAGTGGAGCCTTAGACCCCGAAGCCTGGCGGCCCTGACTCGGCACGGCGGGGGCGTGCTGAAGGAGGGCGGAGCTCTCGTGCTTCGCCGAGAGTCCCACGAGGACATTGGCCGGGTCGAGGCGAAGGTCCGTTCCTCACCCAAGCTCACCGCGGGCCTCGTCGCGATCTATCCGGACGATCCCTTCTCGGCCTTCCTCCCCGTCTATCAGGGGAGCGGCTTGCTCCCGTTCGAGGTCGTTCCGCGTTTGGCTGGCCCTCTTCCGAGGCTCGATCCGAAGTTGGTGTGGTCTCTCCGGCACCGCGCAGGGCGAGGGATCCTCAAGGCTGTCCGGGAGGGGCGCGCGGATCGTGGCGAAGCCACGAAGGCTCTGACTTTGCTGAGAGACGCCATGGCTCGGAGGGAGCAGAGCGAGCCCGCGTCGGCTTGGCGCCAGTTCGACCTCGAGTGGTGCTTGCAGTCCCTAAACGGGGATCCCGAGCCCGCTCGGCAGGCTTTCTTGAAGCACGTCGAGTCGCTGAGGCCGCTCCTAAGGGAAGGAACTCTCCACCGAGGAGAGCTCGCGAGGACTTTGATTCGACTGGCGCTCATCTCGAGTCCCAAGCAGGGAGAGCCGCTTCTCAAGGCGGCCGTGACTCTCTCCTCCGAAATGCAGGCCGAAGCGGGGGAGATCAGAGCCAGCTGGCGTTAGCCTAGTGGCCGTGACCGCTTGCGCCGTGGGCAGCGGGTGCCGCCGGTTCCGTGCGGATCCTGGCCACGACGACCACGACCGTCGTCACGAGCGCGACCACCACCAGTGTGGCGAGCATGGCGTTTCTGGATCGAGTCATTGAGACCAGCCTTTCAGAGGGCAAACCGTTCGAAGCGGATCCTGGACGGTGGGACGCCTAGTCCGCCGAGCGCCTTCGTGACGCTGGTAAGCATGACCGGGGGCCCGCAGAGGTAAAAGGGCGCTTCGCCGAGGTAGGCCTCGGCGTGACGCTGGATCAGCGGACCGTCGATCCAGCCCCGGGAGCCAGTCCAGCTTTCATCGGCGCCGCTGAGGATGTGCACGACCTCGAGGACGGGACAACTTCCGGCGGCGACGAGGCCTGCCAACTCCTCCCGCGCAATGATGTCGCGCTCCTCCCGGTTTCCGTAGAGCAACAGGACAGTCACGTCCGCTTTGATGGCACGCATGTGGCGCAGCATGCTGAGGGCCGGCGTCAGGCCGACGCCGCCCACGATAAAGACGAGCTTGTCCTCGTTTGGGTGCAAGACGTAGGAGAAACGGCCGTAGGGTCCGCTCACGATCGCCCGGTCGCCCACGGCCGTCTCTGGAATTGTCGACGTGAAATCGCCGGAAGCCTTAATGGTGACAGCCATGCGCCCCGAGTCGTCCGCGCTCGAGGAGATCGTGAACGGGTGCTCCTCGACTGGCCCCTTGTCGCGGTGCAAGGTCAAGAAGCAGAACTGCCCGGGGAGGTTCTGCATTCCGCCGCCGTCACCGAGCGGCCGCAACTCGAGCGTGCACACGTCGTGCGTCTCCTGCTGCACCTTCACGACCTCAAAGGCGTTCCGGGCGAGGCGCGGGTGCATCAGCTTGAGGCGCAGGTAGCTGAAGACGGCGACTCCGAGCACCCCCGTCCACAGGGCGCGCATCGGCCAGGTGCCAAGGTCCCCGCCAGCTGCCACGCTGTGCCCAAAGCCTAGCCCTAGGACGCTCAGCGCCAGCCCGTTGTGGACTCCACGCCAGGTTTCGAACTCGATCGAGAGCGCCCGCCGAGCTGTCGAGGTCACGACGAGCACGCACAACACGAGGAGCGCCACTCTGCCCAAGGATATCTCCCAGGGCTGCTCGAATTTGAACAACTCCTCGCCACCTCCGACCGCATAGAGGACGGGGTGGGCCAGCAGGAAGACGCCCGCACACACCCCCATCTGGCGGTGGAATTGGAAGAGGAGGTCCAAACCGAAGGCGCGATCGAGCCACTTGTAGCGCCCCGCCAACACGAACTGCATGGCAAGGATGGTGTAGCCGACGAGGGCGAGTCCCTTCGCGATCTCTTGCAAGAAGGGGTGATCGGTCTGGGGCTGAATCCCCGCCGCGGCCAGCAGGGGCCCAACCAAGATCGCCACGTAGAGGACGAGCCACGCTGAGGTCGAGGGCAACCGCCCAGCGCGCAGGTATGGGCCGCGCGTCAGTCCGCGGGCGTCGTTCGCGCCATCGAGCTGCTCCATTCTCGGAACCCTCCCACGTGGAGCGGCATGCTATCAGTCGTCAGCGCGAGCGGGACTCTCCGCGACGAGTCCGGCTCTCGGTGTCGGTGGGGCCAACAGGGTGATGGAAGTGAAGCCGACGATCTCACCACACACGAAGGCGCAACGAGGCCCTGGTCGTGCGCTGCGATGGTTGCACGAAATGACTTTGCGGCGCAGAATCCCGCAGTGCCATCATCTGGGCAGGCGTGGTCTCTGCATGCGCGACGCCTCCTAACCACCCCTTCGGAGCAAGGAGCTACACATGACGAGGCCTCCAAGGAAGGAAGCAAGCCAGTCGAGAGTTAGCCGTCGACACTTCCTGGCGGGCTTGGGAGCGACTGGCGCGCTGGTGGCGCTTGAGGGATGCGGGCTGACACCGACTCGACGAATGGAGACAGAACCCGAGCTGCTTGAGTCTGCAGACCTCATTGTCGAGCGGCGAACCATTCAGATCCGAGGTCGTCAGACCGAGGCGGTCACCATCAACGGGACCGTCCCCGGCAAACCCGTTCGCCTCCGCGAGGGTGAGGACGCGGTGCTGCGGGTGCTCAACCTTCTTGACGTGGACACTTCGCTTCACTGGCACGGAATGATCTTGCCTCCCGGGATGGATGGGGTCCCGGGGGTGGCTTTCCGTGGGATTGCGCCGGGGGAGTTGTTTACCTATCGGTTCCCGGTCCGCCAGAACGGAACCTATTGGTACCACAGTCACTCCGGGTTTCAGGAGCAGCTCGGGGCGTTCGGGTCCCTCATCATAGAACCGGCGAAGCCTGACCCTTATGCGTTCGATGTCGAGCATGTGGTCATGCTCTCCGACTGGACGTTCGACGATCCAATGCGGATTCTCGCCCGCCTCAAGAAGAGCTCGGACTACTACAACTTCAACAAGCAGACCATCGCGCAGGACGGGTTGCTCAAGATCCTCGAGAATCGCGTCTCTTGGGGCAGAATGCGGATGAACCCCACAGACCTCGCTGATGTTACCGGAGCGACCTACACCTACCTCATGAACGGGACAGCGCCCGTGGACAACTGGACCGGGATCTACTCGGCAGGTCAGACGGTGCGGCTTAGGATCGTGAACGCGGCCGCTGCGAGCTACTTCGACCTGCGCATTCCTGGTCTGGAAATGACTGTCGTGCAGGCGGACGGACAGAACATCCAACCAGTCACGGTTGACGAGTTGCGGATCGCGATCGCCGAGACCTATGACGTCCTGGTCACCCCCAAGGGTGGCCGCGCCTACACGATCTTCGCCGAGGCCATGGACCGAAGCGGCTACGCGAGCGGAACGCTGGCCCCTCGTGTTGGAATGAGCGTTGGCGTTCCCGCACGCCGTCGTCGACCGCTGTTGACGATGAAGCAGATGGGCATGGGAGGCATGGCCGGCATGGACATGCCGGGCATGAGCGCGAAGAAGCCCATGGACATGCCGGGGATGGACAAGCCGGGGATGAACATGCCGGGGATGAACATGCCGGGGATGAACATGCCGGGGATGAACATGCCGGGGATGAACATGCCGGGGATGAACATGCCGGGTACAGCGACGGCATCGGAGGCCCCGGGGTGGGCTCGCTCGGTCGAACACGGGCCGGATCACCATGGAGCCGGCAACACTCGCGTCGCAAAGAGTACGCGCGGCCGGTTGGACGAGCCGGGCATCGGACTGGAGGACGCGCCGCATCGAGTCCTGGTCTATACGGACCTGCGGAGGCTGATCCCCAGGGAGACCGAGCCCCCCGTGGATCGCGAGTTGGAGCTCCACCTCACCGGAAACATGGAGCGCTACATCTGGGGGTTCGACGGGAAGAAGTTCTCGGAAGCTTCAACCCCGATCCCGTTCAAGTATGGCGAGAGACTCCGCCTCACCTTCGTCAACGACACGATGATGAGCCATCCGATTCACTTGCATGGAATGTGGATGGAGCTCGTCAACGGTGCAGGAAAGGACCAGCCACGAAAGCACACGATCAACGTTAAGCCGTCCGAGCGAGTTTCAGTCGACATTGACGTCGATGCGCGCGGCAGGTGGGCCATGCACTGCCACATTCTCTATCACATGGATGCAGGAATGTTTCGCGTGGTCGAGGTCTCCTAGTGCTGCCCATCAGAAGTCGCGGCACACCCCATTGCTTTCGTAGGGGAGGGGTTTACCCCCTCCTGCGGGCGGGGGTAAACCCCG
>JAESQQ010000241.1 GCA_016765095.1 Planctomycetota bacterium
GCTGACGACGCCAAGGCTGACGACGCCAAGGCTGACGACGCCGAGGCTGACGACGCCGAGGCTGACGACGCCAAGGCTGACGACGACCGATCCCCCGAGAAGGAGTGCCCACGATGACGAAACGCCACCTGCTCCCGTGTCTGCTGGCCGCCCTGTGCCTGATCCCCGCCGCCGCCCATGCTGGTGGCTCCTTCGCCGAGGAGGTCGGCGAAGTCGCCATCGGACCCGTCAAAGAGAAGGAGGCCGTCGAGCTCCCCTACCTGACCTGGGGCGGAGACGCCGCGACCTTCCTCGCCAACGGCGGCCCCACGACCCAAGCCAACTCGATCTACGGCAAGCTCGGCCTCAAAGTGCAGCTGGTAGCGGGCGACGACTTCGTGGGGCAAGTCCGCCGCTACCTGGCGGGGGAGACGCCCTTCTTGCGCGGCACCGTCCGCATGATCGGCATGGCCTCGGAGGTCATCGGCCCCACCAAGCCGGTGATGTTCCTGCAGCTCACCTGGTCCGTGGGTGATCACATGGTCGGCCGGGCTGAGCTCAAGACCCTCAACGGCCTCAAGGGCAAGAAGATCGCCCTCCAGCGCGGCGGCCCCCACGTGGGAATGCTCGACGACGCCCTGCGGGCGGCAGGCCTCGGCTGGTCGGACATTGAGCCGGTGTGGGTCAAAGAACTCACCGGCGCCGGCGGGCCCGCCGCCAAGTTCCAACAGGACGCGAGCATCGCGGCCTGTATGGTGATCTCCCCGGACATGTTCGCCCTCTGCACCAGCCTGACCGAGACCGGCACGGGAGAGGGCGGGACCCTCAAGGGCGCGCATGTGGTGGTTTCGACGGCCCACATGAGCCGCTCGATCGCCGACGTCTACGTGTGCCGGCGCGACTACTACGACGCCCACAAGGACGTGGTCGAGAAGATCACCGCCGGCTACCTCAAGGCCTGCGAGGAGCTCCTCAACATCAAGTCGCACTACGAGGCCAAGCCCAACCCGAGCGACGACGCCCTGACCAAGCGAAGGAACATCATGGGCAAGAGCAGCTACCAAGCCCTGCTGGAGATGACCCAGTCGATCCTGGGCAAGGACGTCCTCCCCTCACTCGAGGACGACGTACATGGGCTGATCTCCGATTGCTCCTTCGTGGGCCTGCCCGGCAACGTGAGCTTCTTCACCAACGCTGGCAACCTGTCGGGCTTCGCCGCCAAGCGAACGGTGGCCCTCGATCTGGCGGTCAAGGAGCGCTACGCCCAGAGGCGCGTCGAGTACTCGAAGCACGACCTGGACTACGCCAAGGTCATCACCCTGGCCGGCCTCAAGGCCAAGACCACCGAGGAGCAGACCGAGCGGTTCAAGGAGGTGAAGCAGAAGGGCCTGTTCGCCAAAGGCGCGGCCGGAACGCTGGTCTCCTTCGACATCCTCTTCGACGGTAACCAGCACGAGTTCTCGGTCGAGCGCTACGGAGCGGACTTCAAGCGAGCCATCGAGGGCGCGTCGGTGTTTGGCAACGCGGTCCTCGCCATCGGCGGCCACGCTGGCACCCCCTGGCTGCTCGACGAGGTCGTCAAGGCGGGCAAGGCGCGCGGGGTGCTGACCCGATCGGGCACCTCGTACCTCCTTCGGGGCAAGCCCTTCAACCTGGAGGATCTGCCCGCCGTCGTTAAAGAGATCGACGCCGGGACCTTCGGCAAGGGGCCTCAGAATGGGCTGGCCTTCTTGCTCAAGCTCTCCGAGAAGCGGGCCAAGAACGTGCGCGAGACGCTGATCCGCTTCGCCGCAAAGAAGGGGTATCGCCTAGACCCATCCCAGATCAAGTCCGTGGGCGTGGGCGTCCTGGAACCAGCGGTCCCATACCCCACCACCAACGCCGACAAGGCCAAGAACCGCCGGGTCGAGTTCCGGCTGGTTCGAGTCCAAGCCGAGGCCATCGGCAAGGGCGCCGGTATGTTCGACTACTGAGCCTTAGACGACCATGGCGCGTTGGGGTTCTCGCCGATCTGGAGCAGGCTGGTCTGCACGTGACGTCGCGAGCCGCCTTCGAACTCACCCCACAGGCTGGCGCTGTTCAAACGGTGCCCGACGACCCACACCCGCTGGTCGAATCGGGGCGCGGCCCAGCGGGAGCGATCCTTGCCTCCGGTGGAACAGTGCGGAGCGCCCCAGCTCGCGGGGTCGTCGCCTTCGGGAGCTCGCTCGCGCACGCCGACCATTAGGCTCCCCGCCGTCTGAGTGCCGAGTGCGGCGGACCCACTCGATCTCAATGGTCGCATTTCGATCCTCTCGGAGTCCCAAGCTGACGAAGATCAGCATGTCGCGGTCGAACGCGACTCGCCGCGCTCCGGGCGCGGCGCGCACGAGGCCGCAGTCCGGACGCGGATTCCGCGGCCCCCGCTCGTCGAGAGACCAACAGCGATTTCGAACGGGCCGCCGACAAGATCCTCGAATGGGTGGATCGACTCGACACCGCCGGGCTTGAGGCACCACCTGGAGAGCGAAAGGCCCTCTACAAGGCCACGGTTGACCGGATCGAACTGGAATTCGGCGAGGAACCGCCAGCGCCGGGTCGAAAGCGGCCTCGGCGTTGGTTCAAGGCCGGGACCATAACGACAAACGCCCTGCTGGCGCGAGCCAGCAAGGCGTTGTGTCTATTGAATGCTCCTCGGGCTGGACTCGAACCTGCCTCCGGCTCTCTCGAGCTAGGAGCCCTCGGCGTCGCGCGCGAGGTATTGAGCCGCCCGCTCGACGTATTCGTGCCAGCCCTGCTCGATCATGGCCTGCTCCTTTTCATTGACGGGCCTGACGACCTTCGCTGGGGAGCCGAGCACGAGCGACCCCGGCGGCACGACCAGGTTCTGCAAGACCAGTGCGCCTGCGCCGACCAGGCTCCCGCGCCCGATCCGAGCGTTGTCGAGCACGATCGCGCCCATTCCGATCAGGCACTCGTCCTCGACCACGCAGCCGTGGAGGATCACCTTGTGACCCACGGTCACCCGCTTCCCGATCGAGACCTCGCTCAGCCCAGTCGTCATGTGGACCACGGACCCGTCTTGAATCGAGGTCTCGGCCCCGATCCGAATCGGGCCGTCGTCGCCCCGCAGCACGACCGTCGGCCAGATCGAGCTCCGCTCACCGATCTCGACGTCGCCGATCACGGTCGCCGCCGCGTGCACGTAGGCCCCCTCCGCCACCCGGGGGGTGTGCTCCTCAAATCGCTCGAGAGTCATGGCTTCTCCTCTGGGCTGGCCCAGATCCTACGTCGGGTCCCGCCAACCAATGAAAAGAGCCCACTCCCCAAGTAGGGGGTGGGCTCCTTCGTTGAGTCTGCGAGAGCCTACTGGATCTCGGAGAGCTCCTTCTCGAACTCGGCGTCAATGTCGAGTCCGGCGCCGACCGAGTTCACCTCAGACTCGAGGCTGGAGAACTTGGCCTTGAGGTCGCTCTCCTCCTTGGCCAGGTCAGCGGTGACCTCGCTGCGGGCGATCGCTTTGTCCAAGCTCTTGTTGAGCGAGGTCAGCTGATCGAGCGAGGGCACGTCGTCGTGGCTGCCGAGGTTCGCGCCGCCGGTGGCGAGGGCAGTCAGGCTGTCGGTGATCTTCGCCATCTCGAGCTCGACTTCGTAGTTCGCCATTTGCTCTTGGAGGGCCTCGATCTTGTCCTTGTAAGCGTCGATCGCGATCTCGATCTTGCCTGCGTTGTCCCGCAGCTTGCGAGCGAGCGTGACCTTCTTGGTGATCTTGGCGTCCGCATACTTGCGCTTGTATTCAGCGCTCCAGCGGCGGATCAGCTTCTTGGCCTCAGCCTCGGTCAGCTCGTCGGTCGCGCCAGCCTTGATCTGGAACGACGCTGAACCAGCGGCCTTCTGATCCTTGTAGCGAGCGATAGCGGCTCGGACGATCTTCTTGGCAGCAGCGGCCTTCGGCTCGAGCTCCTTGAGCTCGTTCTCCTTGAGCTTGGTCTCGGTCAGGATCGTGATCCGCTTCTCTTGAAGACTCTTGACCTTGGTCTCGAGCTCAGAAATGGCGCGCTTGTAGTAGCGCTTCCAGTTCTTCTTCATGGAGGCTTCGTCCATTTCACGAAGCTCGTCGAGGACGTCCTCCCATTTGTTACCGGCAGCTTCCTTGCCTGGGGTGCCGTCTGGACAACCGGTGGTCATGGCGACGACGCCTGCAAGCATTAGGGGCACGAAATAGCGCTTCATGGCTTTTCTCCTTTACCCGAGCCTTCTCGCCGGGCCTGTGTTTGGTTGGGCTGAACTCCCCGTCCCAATCCGAGGCGGACTATACAAGCTCTGAGCAGGGAACGCTCGAAAAAGGCGCACCCCCCAGGGCCCCCCCCCTCGCGTTACAAATCGGCGTAAGTCCAGCAGCAGGGCGGGTTGGAGGCCCGTTCCCGGGGGGGCGCGCGATGCACAAGGCACGCTCGCTCCGAACCACTTTTCTTGTCGTTACAAAACGTCGGACCCGGAATCCGGCCCCTCGGGGGCGCCACTCGAGGCCGGCGAGCCCCCCTCGGGCTCCGCGGGGGCGTCGTCGCCAAGTGACGTCTTGGCGAGGTCGAGGTGCTCCCGAACCGCGCCCGCAACTTTGACGGGGAGGATCTCCTCCAGCTCCGCCTGACTGGCGGCTCGAATCGACTTCAGGCTCCCGAACCGGCGCAGGAGCGCCAGGCGTCGCTTGGGGCCGACGCCGGGGACCTCCTCCAGGCCTGAGCGCAGGGCCGCCTTCCGGCGCGTCTCTCGGTGGAAGCGGATCGCGGCCCTATGAGCCGCGTCACGGATTCGAACCAGGAGCAGGCACTCGAGGCTGGCGGGAGGGAAGATCACGGCCGCTTCGGCGTCGAGTCGCCACACGCGCTCGAACGAGCGCTGGGTCGGCGCCGCGCCGTGTTCTTCCC
>JAESQQ010000242.1 GCA_016765095.1 Planctomycetota bacterium
CGCTCGCGGTGTGGGCAGACCTGAGCGAGGGCTGCCCGCGGCAGGGGTTGGCGAGCGTGTGGGAGGCCTACAGCCTGAGCGAGGACTGGGTCCAAGCGCCGCGAGCCGCGTTCACAGCAGACGGGGCGCAGCTGGCGCTGGCGTCGCCCGAGCGGTGCTGGGTCTATCAGACCCCGAGCGGGAATCTCCTCCGAGAGCTGCCGGCGGGAGGCGAACCGCAGTTCCTCCCTGACGGCCGCCTGCGCTTGGGGCGGGCGGTGTTCGCGGCCGAGAGCTCAGAGCGTGTCCTGGAGCTGAGCGCGTTCCCCGAGTCGGCGGAGCGCGACGAGCCGATCCGGGTTCTCCACGACGGGGACGCTCGGGTCGCCTGGAGCATTCCCAGCGGAGCCGCATGGTCGCTCGAGGACGTTGGCCGCCTAGTTCGCCAGCCCGGCTCGATCGGGGAGCGGCGGCCGCGGGGAGGGCTCGTGGCGTCCGGGCAGCTCGGTGTGACTCAAGTCGGCGCCCACCAAGTCGGCTTGATCGACGTCGTGAGCGGGGCGCTCGTCGATCAGTTCCCCTGTGGCGGCTCGTTTCGGATCGACGCCTTGGCGCTCGGGCCTGCGGGGAGGTATCTCGCCGTGGCGGGCCTCAAGGCGGACCAGCCGCAGATCCAGCTCTGGGACCTCCGGAGGCGTAGCCTGCGGGCGACCCACGCCTGGGAGGCGCCCGTCTTGGACGTGTGTTTTCTCCCTGCGAGCCAGCTCCTCGTCGTGAGCGACGCTCGCGGTCAGCTCCAGCTCTGGGACCACGTGGTGGGAGAGTCGATCAGCGAGCTCCCCCGGCAAGACCCACCCGCCGAGCGAGTCTTGGCCTCACCGGACGGAGTTCGCCTGCTCGCGATCCGACGGGAGGGCGCCAAGCTGATCCACCTCGACTGGAGCCTAGAGGAGCGCCCGGCAGACGCTTGGCCAAAGGCCGCCGACGACTTGTTGCGGGACTTCTGCCAGCGCAAGCGAAGGACGGAGCCGCTCCCCGCGGATCCAACGCCCGCGGACGTCAGCCTCTGGATCGAAGGCAGCGGACGCCCCACGTGGCGACCCCGCGAACTGGATCGGCTCACGACGCGGCTGACGGCCGCAGGGTTTGGTGGCTTGGGGCGGGACCGCCTCCGCCTGGCCTTGGAGCGAGTTCGCGAGGGGGTCTCGCGACAAGAGCCGCCCGCCGTCAAAGAGGCGCCAGCTCCTAAGGCTCCTCCTCCGCGGGGGTCCCGGGCGAAGTCCTCGAGTGGGTCTCAACCCAACGCGATCCGGATCTTAGATCTGCTGCTCGAAGAGTCCCTGGCTGACGCCAACTACGCGGCGCGCACCAAGCTGCCGCTCCCAATGCTCGGGCCCTGCCTCTTGCTGAGCCTGGGGATCGGCGTCATCGTCCACCCTGGGGCGGCGATCGCCGTGGCGCTGCTCTCGATCGGGGGCCTGTTCGGCCTCCACCACGGTCGCCGCGAGCAAGCGGCCAACCACCTCGCCGCAACCCTCGGGGAGCGCCTGGGAGACGCGCGAGGTGACGTGGTTCCGTTCGAGCTTCAAGAGTGGATCAGTCAAGGCGAGGATCCGCTGATTCGGGGGGCCCTCCAGCGCAATCTCCCCGATCTACTCAAGTCGCTGAGCGGCCTCAGTCGCTAGAGCACGAGCTCGCACGGTCTGACGTCAGGAACTGACACCCACAATCGTGAACTCCCGTTTAGGCCGTTGCGGTCCGCGAACCGTGCTCAATCGCAAACCAATCCGCGAATCCTTCCTTCGTCTTTAGATCTGACTCCCTAGCCCTGTCGACGTGGTGCCCGATCTCATGGATCAGCACGTCGTCCAGATAGAACGTTCGGGTGGAGTCCTTTATGGAGTCCAGGGAGGAGGTCAAGGACGGGTGAAGAAAGATGCAGTTGTTCCAATACGTGCCAGAGCAAGCCAAGGCGCTATCCAACGAGCGCAGCTGCTTCTTGGACCCACTCAACATAAAAATCGCCCTGAGCCCACTAAGGAACTCACTGGGCACGGTGTCGAGCTTCGCGTGAATGTCGGCCTCGGAGCAGGGGTGCGCGAAGTGGCGAGCCGGGGGTAAGAAGATCACCTTCGCGTGCTCGGGGCGGCGCGAGATCTTCGAGTCGAAGCGCTTTAGGGTCGCTTGAACCTCCCCCCAGAACGGGTCGAAGGTCGACCAGTTGGAGAACTTCGAGGCGCTGTATCGGTTGGAGCGAGGGCCCGAGCCGGCGTTACGTGAGGTCATGCTTTGATTGACGCCCAATCGAGCCGAACCTGTCACTGGACACGGGTAAGCACGCCCGTCAGCCTGCTCCCGCCCCATAGGGCCGGGGGACCCCTGCTAGTAGGGTAGGCCCATGACCCATCGATTCCCAAACGCGACGCTGGCGGCGTTGGTGCTCCTCCAAACCGGTTGCCTGGGCAACCTACGACTTCGACCCGGCGCAGCCCCCCGCTGAGATCGTCGAACACCTAGGGGACTCGTCCAAAGAGGACCCTGGCCCATTCCTGACGTCGACGGTCGAGGTCGAACTCGCGGGAGCAACCCGCGAACAAGCCTTCGACGCCTTCCTGCACTTGGCCATTGAGGAGATCTTCGTGGGGTCGGAGGACTTTCTCGCGGTCGAGCGCTTCGAGGTGCTTAGCGAGGACTGGGCGCAGGTGGGCTCCCGCCGGTTGATCACTCAAGCCGACGGGAACACTTGCCTGGAGCAGGTGCGGGTCCATGAGCGACCTGAGCACCTGAGCTTCGTGACCTGGGAGTTGACCGGACAAGCGGGGCTGGTGATCGGCTACACCGTCGTGGAGTGGTGGTTCAGGCAGATCCCGTCGGGGGTCCACATGACCTGGCGCTTCTCCTTTCGGCCTCGGGCCTGGCCAAGTTCATTCTTGTTGGGAAGCACCGTCAAGGAAGATTGGCACGCCTACATGGGGTCCATGGTCCAGGCCTTCAAGGCCCGGGTCGAGCAACACGTCGAGGCCCGTTAGAGCCAGCGCTTCCTTAGCGCCGCCATCGCCCGGGCAGAAGCGCCTTCGGGCGCCCTGCGTGTTCACCCACCTCGATCCGAGCGCGAAAGGCACCTGGTAGCATGCCGGACGCGCTGGGAACCGCGCAGCAAGGAGGCGCCATGCCGTCCAGACCCTCTCCGTTGTCTTTGGTCTGCTTGCTCCTAGCAGCAGCCTCGTGCTACGCGCAGGACCCCGACCTCGCTCCGCACGTCGATATCACCAAGCTACGCAAGCACGTGACCTACCTCGCTTCACCCGAGCTCGAAGGCCGACGGAGCGGAGCTGGGATCGAGAAGGCTCGGGTCTATATCGCCGACTTGTTCCGAGAGGCCGGTCTCCAGCCGAAGGGCACCAACGGCTACATGCAGACCTTCGGGGCCAAGGGGCTGGGCAAGAACATCATTGGTTTCCTCCCCGGACACGACCCGCGCTTGAAGCACGAGATCGTTCTGGTCAGCGCCCACTACGACCACCTGGGCAAGCGCGGAAAGCTGATCTATCCCGGCGCCAATGACAACGCCAGCGGCGTCGCCGCGATGCTCGAAGTGGCTCGCGTGCTCCACGAGCGCAAGGCGAAGCTGAAGCGCAGCGTCCTGTTCGCCGCGTTCGACCAGGAAGAGCAGTGGTTGATCGGGTCGATGCACTTCGTCGCCAAACCAACGGTGCCCTTGAAGGACATCACGATCTGCATCAACGCCGACATGCTCGGCAAGAACCTCGCGGACGTTATCCGGGGCTACGTGTTCGTCCTCGGCACGGAGCACTCCCCCTCCCTCGCGCCGGTGGTCAAGAAGGCGGCCCGCGGCCTAAAGGTCAAGCCGGGCCTGGTCGGGACCGACTTGATCGGGATCCGCGGCGACTACGGTCCGTTCAAGGCGAAGAAGATCCCGTATCTGTTCTTCAGCAACGGAGAGCACTCCGCCTACCACCAGCCGACCGACACCGCCGACGGGATCCTGTATCCCAAGCTCCTCGCTTCGACGAGGCTGATCCTGCGGACCGTGGCCTCGATCGCGGATCTCCCCACCCGGCCCGTGTTCAGCAAGCCGACGCCAAGCGTTGACGAAGCCAGGGCCTTCGTCGGCGTCCTCGACCAGCTCATTCCGCAAGGGAAGATGCTCGGAGTGAAGGGCACTGACATGGCCGTCATGAACTTCCTGCGCGCGGTCGCCAAGCAAGCGGTTGAGAAGAACCAAATCAGCGCCGAGCAGCGTCAGATCCTCAAGCTCGGGATCCAGGGCGTGTTCTTGTCCTTGCGTCGCATGCTCTCGAACATGTTTCGCCCCCGCTGACATAGGTCAGGCAGGCCGCCGAGAGACCTCGAGGGCGTTGAACGCGTCCACGATCCTTAGAAGCACAGCGGCTCGCTCTTTTCGGATTGAGGCGGGGGTTGGGATCGGGCAGGACGGGCTATCCTGGTGGCCATGCGCGTCGTGTTGCGAGTCAAGGCGGGCCCCATGGCGGGCCAGGTGTTCGAGTTCGACGAGCCCGACCGGTTCCTGTTCGGGCGGGACCCCGTCTCCCGCTGCGCCCTCCCCGACGACCCTTTCGTGTCGAGCAATCACTTCCTGATCGACGTCGCGCCGCCCCAGATCAAACTCCACGAGCTGGGCTCCAAGAACGGGACCTTCGTCAACGACGTTCGCTACGGCGGCCGCAAGGCGCCCGCGCCAGGCGTCAAGCAGGCCGACGAGACCGACGTCCAGCTGCGTCACGGCGATCGAATCCGAGTCGGCGAGACCGAGATCGTGGTCGAGATTCGGAGCGAGGCCGAGACCGACCCCGACCCCGCAGAGCGTCAGCACGCTGAGACCCAGTGCCACTCCAGCGGGCGGCTGCCCTCCTTTAGCGACCCCGTCCTCGCCGAGCTCGACCCCGAAGAGCTCCCGACCGTGGACCCCTCAGGTCATCCTCCCGCGCCCGCGGACCCGGCCAATC
Organism: Planctomycetota bacterium; assembly: GCA_016765095.1. GTDB lineage: Bacteria > Planctomycetota > J058 > J058 > J058 > NORP233. The sequence goes on from JAESQQ010000242.1 coordinate 4,968, forward strand.
CCATGGAGAAGCTCTTCGCCGAGCTCCTCCCTCGCTATCAGCCGATCCGGCTCTTGGGGGAGGGAGGCATGGGGAAGGTGTTCCTCGCGCGAGATCGAGAGCGCGGAGGTGAAGAAGTCGCCGTCAAGCTGATCCGCCCTCGGGGGGGGCCCTCCAAGGCCGCGATCGATTTGTTCCTGCGCGAGACCGACCTCACCCGTCAGCTCCGCCACCCCAATGTCGTCCGCTACGTCGGGGCCGGGCACTTTGGGGACGACCTCTACTTGGTCTTGGAATACGTCGAGGGAGAGGACTTGGCCGCGCTTTACGCGCGCGAGGGGCCCCTTCCGCTCAGGCAGGCGGGTCCGCTCATGGTCTGCGCCCTCCACGGCCTGGGGTACGCGCACCGCGTCACGCTCGAGACCGAGGTCACCGAGGGCGGGCGTCGTCAGCGGAGGAGCTTCTCAGGGCTCGTGCACCGCGACCTCAAGCCGGAGAACATTCTGATTGGGGGGGTCGGCAAGGGGCGGCGGGTGCCCAAAATCGCCGACCTCGGTCTCGCCAAGGTCTATGGGGCCGCCGGCATGAGCGACTTCACCGAGCCCGGCGCCGTGGCCGGGACTCCCTTCTACTGGCCACGTGAGCAGCTCACCGATTACCGCTTCCTCAAGCCGGCGGCCGACGTGTTCGCGATGGGCGCGATCCTGTATCGACTCTTGAGCGGGAAGTTCGCCCGACCTGGGCTCAACAAGCCGCGGCTCTCCTTTCATCAGGTGTGCCTGACCGTTCTCCGAGAGGACGTTCGTCCGATCCGCGAACTCCTCCCCGAGCTCCCCCAAGGGGTAGCAGCCGTCATCATGCGCTCCTTGGCCAACGACGCCATCTCCCGCTACGAAGACGGCGCCGAGATGGCCGTCGCACTCCGCGAAGCCCTCGACGCGTCGGGCGCCGGACCCCGCCGCCGGGCCCAGGCTTAGGCCCACTTTCGTCTCGCGGACCGTCCTCAGGATTAGGGAAGGTCTCACGCTTTCGTCTCATCTCCGGAGCCTGGGCCCAATTTCAAAGGACTTGTGTCTGCTGGGAAAGTGACCAGGCTGGCCCGCGGTTCGCTCGTTTTCTTTTCATGAGATCGAAGTTCAGCCAAAGCATGTTGGGAGTGGCCCTCTCCCTCTGCATTCTCGCGCCCGTCGCTGCCCAGACCTACACGGTCCGCTCGGGCGACACCCTCAGCCGAATCGCGACTCGATTTGGGATCAGCGTCGCGGCCCTGCGGGCCGAAAACGGGATCAGCGGAAACCTGATCTTGGTCGGCCAGCGGCTCGAGATTCCAAGCGCAAACGCGACACCGTTCCGCAACTACACCGTCGCGGGCGGGGACACCCTGACCGCGATCGCGAGGCGCTTCAACTCCACGGTCGTGGGGATTCGCGCGGCGAACGGAATCAGCGGGAATCTGATCGTGGTCGGGCAGCGGCTGAGGATCCCCGTCGGAACCGCACCTGCACCGACGAGCAGTCCAACCACTCCAGCCACTCCGCCGAGCAACCTCACCAACCTAGGGATCCCCAATCACCCGGCTAACCGCAAGCTGGCGGCCATGAGCCACACCCAAACCGAGCTCGAGATCTTGGCTCGGATCGTTAAGGGGGAGGCCTCGAGCCTGGTGACTTGGGAAGGTCAGGTCGCGGTCGCGGCGGTCGTCCTGAACAGGGTTCGACACCGCCGGTTCCCGAACTCGATTCGAGGTGTCGCTCACCAGCGCCTTCAGTTCTCTTCCTACAACGCGAACGTCCGCAACCGACTCTATTGGGGCAAGATCCCCAGCTATGCCTGGCGGGCGGCTCGCGCGGCCCTGGCGGGAGCGGATCCGACGGGCGGCTGCACGCACTACTACAACCCCTACCTGGTTCGGCCTTCGTGGGCGAATCGGCTCCGCTTCGTGCGACGGATCGAGCGCCCGGGGTACGGCCGGCTGACGGGGCACGACTTCTACGGGTATCGCCAGAACCTGACCTGGTCGCCCGGCATGACAGGAGCCCTCGCAGGCAACTAGGCACGGGTCTGGGCACGGAAAGAAGAGGCTCGTAAGGGTCCTCGATTCGGCCTATCGTCGCCCTCCTCTCCCTGAGGAGTTGCGCCATGACCCCACCCTCCCGCGTCGGGCTCGCCTTCGCCCTGGCCACCCTCGTATTGGTCGGCTGCCCTGGCCAGCCGACCCCCCAAGGAGCGACAGCGACTCCCTCAGCGACCCCCTCTCAGAGCCAGCCGCCGACTGCCAAAGCGAGCCGGCCGAGCCCGCCCTCGACGCCGTGGGTTGAGCCCTCCCAGTTGGCTGGCGTCAAGCGATCGCTCGCGTCCCAAGCGCCCACCCAAGGCAGGGAGGCGACGGCCCGGCGCAGGGTCGAGGCTGCAGCGCGGCCGGCCCCCACGCTCGAGAAGCGCCTCCTGGCCAGCGTGCCCCCCAACAGGGTGCCGCACGCCATTCAGTTCGATCCGTCCTCGCTGAGCGTCGCGTTTGTCGCCCGAAAGCGAAACGGAGGCGCTGAGGCCGTCGTCGTGGGCGAACAGCGCGGCGAGGAGTTCAGCAGCGTGCAGGGCCTCGTATTGGGCGGCGGAGGCATGGTGGCGTATCGGACGCACGACAACGGGCGCGCGCGTTGGGTACTCGGGGCCGAGACTCGCGACTTGAACAAGAAGGGGCACTCGCTCTACGGAGCTGCCTGGCGGCCAGCCGCCGCCTTTAGTCCGCAGGGGACTGCTTGGGCGACCTGCGACTTCGACGGCTCGGGGTGGCGAGTTGCGTGCAAAGGCGTGAGCGGACCTGCGCTCGCCTACGCGAGCACCCCTGTGTTCAGCTCAGACGGCAGTCGGCTGGCGTACTTGGCCAACGTCGACGGGAAGCTTGACGTCCTGGTCGGCAACAAAGTCGGGAAGGGCAAGGCCCTGATCTCCCCCGACGACCCCACCGATACCTACGTCGTGGGCGGAACGTGGCACGTGATCGAGCCGACCCAGGGGATCGTCGCGACGCTCCAAATGCCAAAGCGTGTTCACGTCGGCGTCGGCAGGCGGAGCCTCTTGACGCCTCCCACGTTGAGCGCGAGAGGGGAGTCGCTCGCTTGGCGGACCCAGCAGGGAAAGAGCCAACGGGTCGTGCTCGACGGCAAGCCCGGAGAAGCCTACGACGCGATCGGCCCGCTCGTGTTCAGCCCGAACGGGAAGACGATCGCCTTCATGGCTGCTCGCGCCAAGACGATCTTCGTCGTCAAGGAGGGTCTCGGAGCCGCTGTCGTCAAGGTCAGCGAGGGCAAGTCCGTCCCTCGCAACAAGAACTCCTGGCGACCCGCCTTCAGTCCGGACGGCACCCGGCTCGCCTATCCCGGGCCCGAGGGAATGCTCCTAGACGGTGCCGGTGGGGCCCCCGCCAGCGCGAAGGGAGAAGTCGGCGCCCCGGGCTTCTCCCCAGACGGGAAGCTCGTCTACTACCGGCTCCAGACGGCTCGCGGCGACGGCTTCGTCGTCGGCTCGGAGCACGTGCAGCTCGGCCCTCGAGAGTCGCTCGTCCTGCCGCTCGCGTTCGAAGGAGCTCGGGTCGGCTACGTCGTCGCGGCAGGTCGGGAGATCCGACTCGAGGTCATGTCTCTAGGAGGCCTACCCAAGCGGGTCCTCGAGCACGGGCGGGCAAACGACGACACCGTTCGGTTCGCGCTCCACAGCCCCGACGGGGCGCTGCTCGCCGTGGGGACCCGGAGGGACGTTCGAGTCTGGGACTTGCGCACGGGGGAGCTGGCCTGGCGCTCGGGCAAGCTCCTCGCGACGCCGCTCCAGATCGCCTTCAGCGCGGACGGGAGGAAGATCGCCTTCGGCGGGAAGGAAGGCGGAGTCTCGATTCGGCGCTCGAGCGACGGGAAGGAGGTCCAGCAACTCGAGAGCGGGCTCGTGACGAAGCTCCGCTTCACCTCAAAAGGGCTGCTGGTGTGCGAGCGAACGCCCGGCCCGAGCCGACCGGGAAGGGCCACGCTCTACACGATTCGAAACGGGGACCCCAAGGCGAGCGTGCCAAGCGACCCGGCCGAGGGACCCGCCGCGCCAACTCCCGCCGAAGGAGGCCCTCAACTGGGGGCCGCTGCGGGGGCCTCGGCGCACACGCTCGCGGTCGCGTTCAGCAGAGACGAGGTGATCGGCGTCGGCGCGTCCGGCCCGCGCAACTTGACGAGCGGCGCGACCCTCAAGGGCCCTTCGCTAGACCGTGGACCGTTGGCCCTCTCGCCTGGGGGGCGCTACGTGGCTTGGTGCGATACAGCGAAAGAACCCCAACTGCAGGTCTGGGACCTGACTAGGAAGCGCGCGGTGCGGGTCAAGAGCCTCGCCGGCTGGGAGGCGCCCCCCGCCCTCGCGATCAACCGGCGGGGGACCCGGGTCTTGACGCGATCGACGCGGGGGCTCGTCTCGTATTGGGACTTCAAGAAGGGCAAGCGCTTAAAGCCCAAGACCCGCGGCTTTCGCAACGCCCTCGCGATCGGGTTCGGCAGGAAGGACCGCCCGCTCGCGGTCGGCAGGATCGCGAAAGTCAGGACCACCGCCCTGTTCGACCTCGACACAGGCAAGACCCTGTTCGTCCTCCCCGCCCCGCTTGAGGAGTTCAAGAACGAGACGGTGATCGCCTTCGGCGGACGGGGCAAGCGGGCCGCGATCGCGGACGGACTGAGCGCGTTCCATGTGCTCGACCTCAAGAAGGGTGTGCTGATCAAGACCGTGACCCTCAGATCGCGAATCGCTGGGATCGCGTTCGACGAGGCCGGCAAGAGGGTCGCCTGCGCCATGCTGGGACAGGGAATCGAAGTCGTCGACCTCGAGGCTGGGGAGCCCGCTGGCGGCGCGAAGACTTCTCCTTCCCCCGCAGCCTCCCCAAGGCCCGCCGACCCCAAGCCAGTCGACGCGGGGTCCCTGGTGGGTCCAGTCTCGGAGCCTCCAGGCACGATCTACGGCGAGATCGTCCCGAGCCAATCCGGGACGCGGGGTGCTGCCCTGACCGCCAGCGCCGGGCGCCCGGTCCTCACGGTGTGGGACCTCGAGCGCGGGACGCGTCTCCTAACGCTCGGTCCAAAGGGCCAGCGCCCCATGGAGACCCTCGAGAGAGAGCCGCTCCCGGCCCTGAGCCCCGAGGGAGACCTCGTGGCCGCCCTGACTCGGACCAGCGCCACCCGCGCGAAGACCCTCCGGCTGTGGTCGGTGCCCTCAGGCCGGCTGACGGCGTCGATCCCGCTCGAAGAAGGCGACCAGCTCACGCTCCCGCAGTTCTCGCCGGACGGGGCGTTGTTCGCGGCCTGGCTCGGCAAGGGCCAGGTCGTGGTCTGGAGCGCCAGGTCCGGGAACGAGCGCTATCGTCTCGACGTGACGCGCAAGCGATCCCCCGCCAACCTCCAGCTCTCGTTTAGCGGGGGCTGCGTCGTGACGAACATTGACGACAAAGTCGCGCGCCTATTCGCTGTGGCGACGGGCGAGCTCAAGCGCGAGCTGACGCCAAAGGGCCCGCTCGGCGGCCTAGCGCTCGCGCCCGGCGGGAAGCACGTCGCGGTCTGCGCCGGCTCGACGGTGCGGATCTACCCGCTCGACTAGCGCTGCCCGCCAGAAGTTCCGGTACGGTGAATGTAGGGGCGGGGTTTAC
>JAESQQ010000243.1 GCA_016765095.1 Planctomycetota bacterium
CTTTGGCCGGGGCGAGTTTGTGTTGGTTGAGTTCACACGACAGGAGGAGAGCCGCTCTGGGTCGGACGGTCATGGACGAGCTGCTGCGCGAGTTGGGTCGAGACGCTGCCGGAGGTGACTCCGAGGCTCGGGCTGCCTTCGCGGCGCGGCTCGCGCGCCTGGGCGGAGCGAGCTCCGAGTTCCAGTTCCCTCGCGAAGTTCCCCCCCTCGTCGAGGACTACAGCGACCCTGTGCTCTACGACCCTCACCGACATGGACTCGACAACTGGTGGGGAGCCAAGCGGGAGACGAAGCGCTTGTTCCGCGCGAGCTCACACCGCCGTCACCGGGGCCGCGTCCGCCAGGCCCTGCGCGGCCTCCGCCGCGACGAGTGGGACGACCTCTAGACGGAACAGGGGAGCGACGACGGCAGCAGGGAATCCCGCGCGCCCTCCGGCGGGTCTCCGTTCACTGTTTCTGTTCCCTGGTCCCTGTTGATATCCCCTGTTCCAACCTCAGCCGCTATCCTTCTCGCCCCGCTCCACGGGCGGATCCCTCCGACCTCTAGAGGACGACTTCATGGCCAAGCAAGGCAAGCAGAAGCAGCAGCAAGGCAAGAAGGCAAAGACCGCGATCTCGCCGACGCGCGCTGAGGACTACCCGGAGTGGTACCAGCAGGTCATTAAGGCCGCCGAGTTAGCGGAGGCCTCCCCGGTTCGGGGCTGCATGGTGATCAAGCCGTGGGGCTATGCGATCTGGGAGCACGTTCAGGCGACGCTGGATCGCATGTTCAAGGAGACGGGGCACGTCAACGCCTACTTCCCGCTCTTCATTCCGAAGAGCTACCTCGAGAAGGAAGCCGAGCACGTCGAAGGGTTCGCCACGGAGTGTGCGGTCGTGACGCACCACCGCCTCGAGCCGGGGCCGGACGGGACCCTCGTCCCGGGGGGTGAGTTGGCCGAGCCGCTGATCGTGCGGCCGACGAGCGAGACGATCATTGGCGAGGTCTACGCCAAGTGGGTCCAGAGCTATCGCGACTTGCCGATCTTGATCAACCAGTGGGCGAACGTCGTCCGCTGGGAGAAGCGGCCTCGGCTCTTTCTGCGCACGACCGAGTTCCTCTGGCAGGAGGGGCACACCTGCCACGCGACGCGCGAGGAGGCCGTCGAGGAGACCCTGAAAATGCTCGACGTCTACGAGACCTTCGCCCGCGATTGGATGGCGTTGCCGGTGATCAAGGGCGAGAAGACTCCGGAGGAGCGCTTCCCGGGCGCGGTCGATACCTACACGATCGAGGCCATGATGCAGGACCGCAAGGCGCTCCAGTCCGGCACGAGCCACTTCCTCGGCCAGAACTTCTCCAAGGCCGCCAACATTCTGTTCCTCGACCGGGACGGCGAGCAGAAGCTGGTCTGGACGACGAGCTGGGGGGTTTCGACGCGGTTGATTGGCGCGCTGATCATGACCCACTCCGACGACGACGGGCTCGTGCTCCCGCCGAAGCTAGCCCCGAGCCACATCGTGATCCTCCCGGTCCTCCGTGGGGACGCGCCCGACGAGGTCACCGCGTTCTGCGAGGCGCTCGCGACCGACCTCCGGGCCCAGACCTATCACGGGGCTCCGGTCCGAGTTCTCGTCGACAATCGCGACCTGCGCGGCGGTGAGAAGACCTGGCAGCACGTCAAGAAGGGCGTTCCGATTCGGCTCGAGATCGGGCCGCGCGACGTCAAGGAGGGGGCGGTCTTCATGGGACGCCGTGACAAGGGCGTCAAGGAGAAGAGCAGCGTCCCGCGCGACGAGTTCGTGGCGCAGGCGACCACGATCCTGGACGAGATTCAGCAGGCCCTCCTCGACCGGGCGCTCGCGTACCGCGAGGAGAACACGCGCGTGATCGACGACTTGGAGGAGTTCAAGGCCTACTTCACGCCGAAGAACGTCGATAAGCCGGAGCCGCACGGCGGGTTCGCCCACTGCTACTCGGCCGGCGGGCCGGAGGTCGTCGAGATCTGCAGGGAGCTCAAGGTCTCGGCGCGCTGCATTCCGGTCGGCGTCGAGGAGGAGCCGGGGACGTGCTTGTTCACGGGCAAGCCGGCCGCTCGACGCGTGATCTTCGCCAAGGCTTACTAGCGCTCCGGCTCGATCCACCAGAGGAGCTGCGGTTCGACTCCGCGAGCTCCGACGACGCCGCCCCCTCGATACGCCAGGATCGCGGAGGGGTCCGCGAACTCGATCCCTTCCTCCTCGCCGCCGCGGTTCGCGATCAGGATCGGGGCCGGGTCGAACAGGCGGAGCGCGACTTGCCAAGAGGTCGGGAAGGGCTCTCCCTCGCCGACCCAAGCTGTCGAGAACGCGACGAATCGCGGTCGACGCTGCGCGAGCGCAAGGACAGTCTCCAAGTGACCTATGTCGGCGCAGATCAACTGCGCGACTCCGCCGAGGCTTGTCTCGGTGAGCGCGCCTGGCTCCTCGCCTGGCGTGGCCCAGCCCCGGTCGTGGCCCCAGAGGTGGCGTTTGCGGTAGACGTGGCGGATCTCGCCGGTGCTCTCGATCAGGACCTGAGCGTTGAAGAGCTGCTCACCCTCTCGGAGCGCGAGCCCGCAGGCTACGACCGTCTTCGTCTCGGCGGCCCAGCGACGGAGCGCGCTCGTCGTCTCCCCCTCGAGGGGCTCCACCCAGGCTTGGGCTTGAGCGGGGGTCATGGCGAAGCCCGTCGTCGCGAGTTCGGGGAGCACGAGCAGATCCGCGTCGGCCGCAGCCTCGAGTGCGGCGAGCAGACGGGCGCGGTTTCTCTCGACCGCGCCGAGCTCGGGGGTGAAGTGGAGGACTGCTAGGCGCACGCGGGGCGAGCCTTGGGGGCGGCGCGCGCCGCGCTCACCGCTGGCTCGTGACCGAGGCCACGTCCGGCGGGTAGGGGTCCCCGTCGAGCATGCGGAGGTAGACGACGAGCGCGTCTAGGTCTGCGCTCGGGAGCTCGTTGTAGCGAGGCATTTCGTTTGTCTCGCAGTAGAGGTGATCCGCGCCGGGGTTCTCGAGGAACTCGCGCAACCAGGTCGGGCTTCCGTAGCCGTAGAGGTTCGGGCCGAGCTCCTCGACGCGGGGCTTGATCGAGTGACACGCGCCGCAGCCTTGTTCGAAGTAGGCTTTACGTCCCTTCGCGACCTCCGCAGGGTCGAGCCCCTTGACGCTCGGGTCTAGGGAGCGCACAAACACGCTCATGGACGGGAGGTCACCGAGGGCGTCCTCAGCGAGCGGCTCCATGTCGTCGATCTTGGTCTGGCCGAAGTAGGAGGGGTGGCGCGGCTCTTTGATCACGCCTGCCAGCCACTCGGTCGAGAGATAGCCCTTGAGGTGCGGGCCCTCAAGCGGGAGCCCTTGGAGGCTGTGGCAGCGGGCGCACTCTTGGGCGAAGAGCTGGGCGCCGCGGACGGGGGGGTGATTGCGGACTTGCTCAGCGGCACCTTCGGGGGGGACCCCGTCGCGGGCGAGTCGCCTCGCGAGTGTGGCTCGCTCCGCGGAGGAGACGAGGAGCTTTTGAAAGCGCGGGCTGGTGTGATCGGCCCAGAATCCGATCCCGAGCAGGACGACCCACAGCCCGAGCGTGCAGGTGACCAGGATCCTGGCCAGAAGGCGGCGCTTCTCGCCGAGCCAAGGGAGGCCAGCCCAAACAAAGAACGCGACGCCCGGCAAGACGTGGCTTCCGATCGGCTCTGGGGCGTATTCCAAGAGCTGGCGGAGCGCCATGAAGTACCACTCCGGACGCGGCGCGAAGTCGACCTCTGGATCGGCGGGGGCCTCGAGGTGTCCGCCGACCCCCCCCGCCAGGAGTGCGACCACGCCAACCCCAATCAGGAGCGCGATCCCGTCTCGCGCCGCGAAGCGCGGCCAGTAGGGCTCGCTCTCTTCGGGCGGGGAGACCTTCGCCTCCCGACGCCAGACTCGGAGGTAGAGCATGAACAGCCCGCAGAGCAGGAGCGGGAGGAGGATCGTGTGCGCCGAGTAGGCCCGGGTCAGGGTCAGTTGACCAAGCTCCGTGCCGCCTTGGACGACACGCTGTGCGGCGGGACCCACGAAGGGAGTGGCTCCGGCGAGCGAGGTCGAGACTTGGGTCGACCAGTAGCCGCGCTGATCCCAGGGGAGGAGGTAGCCCGTCAGCGAGAAGGCGCTGATCAGGGGCACGAGCCCGAGCGCCAACCACCAGCCGAGGCGGCCGCCAAAGTCGAGACGCCAGGCGCGCTCGACGAGGTAGAGCAGGAGCAGGACCACGATCAGGCTCGCGCCATAGACGTGGAGTCCGCGCAAGAAGCTCCCCAGCAAGACCGCGTCTTCGACGTGGGCCACGCTCGCCCAAGCGCTCGTGGTTCCTGGCGCGTAGTAGTTCGCGAGGCCGAACCCGGTCAGGGCCTGGAGCGCGAAGGCTCCCACCACGACGGCCGCGCTGACCCGGCCCAGGCGAGCTCGACCCGGCATGGGCGTCGCGAGGACCTCGCGCAGCCACGACACGAAGCCGAGGCGCGCGTCCAGCCAGGTGAGGCCTGCTTGGAGTGGGTTGGGAGAGTCGGCCACGCCCTAGATCGGCTTTCGGTCTGGAGTCCCGAACGCGAAGCGCTGGAACTTGACCTCGAGCTGTCCCTTACGAACGCGGGTCTCAAGGAGGTCGAGGTCGCGTGGTGACTGGCCACCGAGCCTCGTCCCGTCGAGGCTGAACCGGCTCTTGTGACAGGGGCAGACCAAGTCGGCGCCGCCTTCGCCGACGGCCACGTCGCAGCCATTGTGGGGGCAGGCGGCCGAGAACACGCTCACCGCTTCGCCGTCTTTGACGACGACGACGCGGCCCAGGGCACGGGCTCCGAAGCGGCGCCAGGCGTCGCGGCCGGGAGCGCGGACGGGCAGCTTGCGTGCGCCTTGGGCGAGGTCTTTGGCGAGCCCGAGCGGACACCAGCGGGCCGCCTGGGCCTCTTGGGCGAGCGGGGTCCCGACGACCGCCGCTGCAACCACTCCGCAAGCGCCGAGCGCGGCGCAAGCGCCGAGCCCGACGGTGGCTTGGGCCAGGAGGTCGCGGCGAGTCGGCTTCGCCTGGCTCTTGTCGACCGCTCCTCCGGGCTGCGGCGAGGCCTGTTCGCCGGCGCTCGCTTGGGGGGGCGTGGGCTCAGCGGGGGCTTGGGTCGTCTCCGATTCCTCAGACGGCTCAGGCCGGGGCTGGAGACTCGGCTCTTGTTCCTCGTTCACGGGGCCTCCGGGGGGCGTCCCAAGCCTATCCGGTCAGAGGCAGCTGGCGGCGTCCTCGGTCAGAACAGACCTGGGACGAGTCGCGCCTTGTCTGCCATGGCCTCGCGCCAGGCTGGGATCTCGAAGAGCGCGCGCTCCTCAGTGCGGATTCGCCGCCAGAGGACGAAGCCGTTGAGGAGTGAGAGCCCGAGCGCGCTCCACCAGGCGGTGTGCAGGAGAGGGATCGCGGCGATCTCGAGGATCACGACCAGGTAGTTTGGGTGCCGGATCCAGGCGTAGGGCCCGCGGGTCACGATCCGCTCTGGCTCGGGCACCACGACGCGCACGTTCCAGGCTCGCCCAAGCGTGCGCAGCGTCCAGAAGCGAAGCGCGGTCGCGAGGACGAGCACGACCCCCGCTCCGACCGCGAGGCCTGGCACGAAGGGGCGCCCGAGTCGCCAGACTTCGAGCCCGGGGAGCACGATCAGGCCCGCATGCAGGACGACCATGAGCGGAAAGAGGGCCGGCTCGGGGACCGCGCTTCGTCCGGCGAGGCGCGCCCTCGAGACGAGGACTTCGACCCCGCGGAGGATCGCGACGAGGCCCAAGAGCGCAAAGAAAGCGTGCTGGCTGCTCACGCGGGGATCCTAACGGGGTCGCGCCCCCGCGCACGCCTCGCGCCCGATAGCGATTCGTAGGGTGCGGGGTAGCGGGAAGCTCCTGAGAGGCCGATCGGCAAACTCTGGGGGCCGGGCGGGGGTAAACCCCGCCCCTACCAGAGCGTGTTGCGAGCTGTCCAAGAGAGCGCCGCGAGGGGCTGCTAGCGATTCGTAGGGTGCGGGGTTTACCCCCGCCCGTGGTCTGTCCGGGAGAGACAGTCGCTACCTCGGCTTAGGCTCGTCAACTTCAGAGCTTTACGCCCGTTTCGCCCTCGGGATAAATCCGGGCTAGGCTCGCCGAATGGACCTGAGCGCACTGCAGATCGCTCCCCGAATCGAGGAGGCCGAAACCCTCCCCGGTTGGGTCTACGCGTCGCCCGAGGTGTTCGAGCTCGCTCGCGAGGGTCTGTTTCGCGAGGCCTGGATATCGGTGGGGAGCGAGGCGCTGCCTCGCGTGCCCGGGGAGGCCTTGCCGCTGACCTTTGCGCCGGGCCTGTTCGACGAGCCCCTGGTTCTGATTCGAGGCGAGGACGACGAGCTGCGCTGCCTGAGCAACGTCTGCACACACCGCGGAATGCTGCTCTTGGACGGGCGCTGCCAGCTCAAAGGGATTCGCTGCCGCTACCACGGTCGCCGCTTCGGTCTGGACGGGGCCTTTCGCTCCATGCCAGAGTTCCAAGACGCCGAGAGCTTCCCGCGACCGAGCGACGACCTCCCGCGCCTCGAACTGGGCCGGCTCGGGCCCCTAGCCTTCACGAGCCTCGCGGCCGGGGTTCCCTTCGAGGACTGGCTGGGTCCGATTCGCGAGCGGTTGAGCTTCTTGCCTTGGGACGAGCTGCGCCTCGACGCCGAGGGCGCGCGGACCTATCGGGTCGAGGCCAACTGGGCGCTCTACTGCGAGAACTTCCTCGAGGGATTCCACATTCCCTATGTGCACCCCGCCCTCGCAGGCGCGATCGACTACGGGTCCTATCGAACCGAGCTCTTCGAGTGGGGGACGCTCCAGCTCGGCGTGGCTCAAGACGGTGAGTTGGCCTTCGAGCTTCCAAGCGACCACCCCGACGCGGCCGAGCAGATCGCGGCTTACTACTACTGGCTGTTCCCGACCACGATGCTCAACGTCTACCCCTGGGGGGTCAGCCTGAACGTCGTCGAGCCCCTGGGTCCCGATCGAACGCGGGTTCGGTTCCTGCCCTACGTGTGGCGAGCGGAGCTGGCTGAGCAGGGGGCGGGTGCTGGCCTCGACCGAGTCGAGCGTGAGGACGAGGCGATCGTGGAGGCCGTTCAGCGCGGCGTCAGCTCGCGCCTCTATGAGCGGGGACGCTATTCGCCTCGGCGCGAGCGGGGCGTGCACCACTTCCACTGCCTCCTGAGCCAGGCGCTCCGACGCCGCGCGAGCGGCGCGGGCGGGGGTCGGGCGTGAGCCTGAGTCGCTCAGTTCGAGCCCGACTTCATCACCTGCTCCTCGACTGCCGCCTGGAGCGAATCGACTCTGTGGCTCACGAGGTGGAGGATTTGCGCCGCGAGCGGGCTGAGATCGCGCACTTGGTTCCGACTTGGGACCGGGTCTATGTGTTCAACGACCGCGTCGACGAGTCTCGGCTCCACGAGATTGACCTCGCGCTTGAGCCGCGAAGCAAAGTCCTGACGCAGCTTCGAGAGGAAGTCGCGGCAGACCTCGACGCGCTGGGCGAGGAGTATCCGCCCTTTGGAATCGGAGTCGCGATCGAGCGCGCCTTCCGGCTGGCCGCCGGCGAGCTGCGCCCCGGCCCGACCTGGGCGGCGGAGCGAACGGCGCTCTGCGAGCTCCTGAGCGGGATCGCCGACCGCGTGGTCAAGAACTGGGTGCCCGACTTCTCGCCGGCCTCGCTCCTGAGCGAACTCGGCGACGTCGCGCACTGTCGTCAAGCAGCGGCACCAGCCGTCCACGCCCTCCAGGAGGACGCCCGGCTCGGGATCGCGCCGATCGGCTCGCCGGCGCTCTTGCCAATCGTCGCTCGACGACTCTTGGCGGGCGACTTCTTCGCGGCCCAGGAGGAGCAGCGGAGCGCTCAGGCTGACTACGACACGGCGGCCAAGGCGGCGTCGGAGGCCTCGGACAGAGTCCCGCTCTTCGAGCGGCTGAACCTGTTCAGCGAGGGCCCGGCCCAGCTCGTGCTCAGCGAGCGTCAGGCGGACTTGGCGGCGAAAGAAGAGGCCCTTCGGCGCGCCTACGAGCGCTCTCAGGCTCACCTTCACGAAGCGCTCGGTGGCTACCCTCCGCTCCTCGTGCACCAGCGCGCGCTCGAGGCGCGCGGGGTGGCGGAGCTGCTGCGGGTCGAGCGAGTCCCGACCCTCGACTCGGAGGGGCGGCCCCGCGACCGCGAATGCGTCGTCCCTCGCGCGCTCGTGGTCGCCGCGCTCCGGCGCTTGATCCGGGCCTTCGCCGAGGCCTTTCCCGGTGTGCCTCTCCCGCTCAGCGTCGCTCAAGAGCGCTCTGCGATCGGTGCCCGGAGGCGTTCGCCGCGCGAGCACCTCGAGCGGCGCGTGTTCACGGCGCTCGAGGAGGGGTGGGCGCTCGACCTCCGTCGGCGAGCCCTCGAGCACGCCGCCCTCCTTGGCATGACCCGTCGCGAACTCGCGTCGCACAAGGCGCCTGGCGGGTGGCTCGGGCGGCTGGGGTCTGCGAGCGAGGCTACCGACACGCTCGACAGTCGGCGGGCTTGGCATGAAGTCGCGGCCACGGACTGCTGGCGACAAGTCCTGCTCCACACTCGGCGTCAGTGCGAGACCCTCGCGCCGCTGGCCGCGCGGGACCTGACGCTCCTCGCTTCGCGGGCCCTGACCGAAGTCCGAACCGAAGCCGGCGAGTTTCTGAGCGCCCGGGAGTGCGGTGTTAATGGTCTGCCAGCGGTTCGCTCTGCGCTGAGCGCGATTGAGCGCGCGCTCGGCTCCCACTACGACTTGAGCGGGACGCCGCTTGAGCTCCTGCGAGCGGTCGCGGGCGCCTCCCCGACCCAGAGCGAGGAGATCCCGAGCGCGCCCTTCGAGCCTCTGACTCGGGCCGAACTCGTGGCTCGCCTCGCTGGCTGGTTTCCGACGGGCCTCGCCGAGCGCCTAGACGCGCTCCAGGACCCCAGCTTGGGGGACTGGCTCCTCGCCTGCGAGGGGTCCGACCTCCCGCCCCAGGCCGAGGGGACTCGACCCGAGGAGATTCGAGCCCTGGAGAGCGACCTCGCCAGCGCCCTGGCGGCGGCTTACCCCCCCGCTCAGGTTTACTACGCCCTGGCTGGCGTGCGCCGCTTGGTCGAGCGGATCACCGCCGAATGCGTCGCGCGCCGGGTCGAGATCGCGGGGCAGACACCGATCCGCTATGTCTGTGAGGTTCGCGAGCAAGGGGCTGCGGTCGAGGCCTTGGCGGCGCTCGGCCGCCTGCTTCACGCGACCTATGGAGAGCTCCCCGACGCCCACGAGCTGCTCCTTGTCTGGGAGCGCTCGGCGGTCGTCGAGTCGAGTTGGCTTGCGGAGTAGGAACTCAGCGGGGCGTTGGCCTGCGCTGGCAGTAGGATCCTCCCCATGGAGGACCCCTCGCTCACTCCCGACAGCCCTGATCCCGCCGCTGCGAGGGAGCGCGCCCGCGACGCCGGTCGCGTCCTGCGCCTCGCAGCGGTGTTCGTCGCGCTGGCTTGGCTGTGGAGGGTTCTGCTCCTCTTCGGGCGGGTCCAGGGTCAGCTGGCGTGGGTCGATCTTCGCGGGTTTCTGGTCGACGCTTGGCTCGCGATCTTGCTCGGGGTGGCCGTCTCGGGGCGGCGCTACCTGGCGGCCGGCGCGGCGCTCGTGTGGGGCGCCCTCAACTACGTCGTGTTTCAGCACGTCGACGTTCTGGGCGTGCTCCCCAACGTTCAGCACGCTGAGTTCTTGGGAGACGCGACTTTCCTCGAGGGCTCGGTCAAGAGCGTTCGGTTCCTCCCGCTCCTGATCCTGACTCTGCTCATGGGCCCGGCGGGCGCCTGGTGGGCGGCTAA
>JAESQQ010000244.1 GCA_016765095.1 Planctomycetota bacterium
GCTCCGCTTTACTAGGAAGAGTTGAGTGTCGAAAGGGGTCTTAGCTGCGTAGCAGGGCTTGTCCCCGAGTCCAGCGCGTTCCTGAGGATCTAGTAACCGGGAGCACACGATCGGGAGTGGTCACTGTCGACCAGCCTCTTTGTCCGCAACAAGCCTCCACGTGACCGCTCATGATCGTGAGCTCCCGGTTAGCGGCCGAGGACGATCCTCGCGCTAGCGCCGCTTGAGGTCGCGCTTGGCGTACTCGACGATGAGGTGGTGAACTTCGACGGTCCCGAGCCCGTCAACTGACTCGAGCAGCGCCTTAAGGACCCGCCGCTTCTGCGGGAGGGTCCGCACCTCGGCTCCGAACAGGTCTTGCTCCATGAAGACCTCCTCGGTGAACGGGTCGAGCGGGAGAGTCTTGTCGAGGCCAAGCGCCGCCAAGAGGTAGGTCGCGCCCCAAGGCGGGATCCCGGGGAGCTCCTCAATCGTGGCTCGGACCCGAGCCGTGGCGTCCTTCTTGGCCTTGGCGCCTTCTTCAGCAGCCAGCGCGATCTCGTCGGTGAACGCCTCGAGGCGGGTCTCGTCGACGACCTCCCAAAGGCGCTGGAGGAACTCGAGCAGCCGCGGAGCGAGGAAGTCGGCGTGCTTGATCTTCGACTTCTCGAGGACGTCGGTGATTTCGCGCGCCGTCGAGACCCGGACTTCAGTCCAGCTCGTGAACTGCTTGTCGTCGGTCAGCGCCCGGTGAGCGCGCCGAGCGTGCGTGACCGGGTTGCTGTAGAAGAGCAGGTAGAACACGAACGCGTCGAGAAGGGGCATGCTCGTGTCAGGGAGCGCAGCCTTGTGCTTTCCCTCGAGCCCCTTGACGAAGCGGCTGAACTTCTTGGCCTTGTCACGGACACCTGCCATGTAACCTCCTCGTCTGACAGGGGTTCGCCCCGTCAAAGGCGGCGCAGCATACGTGCGCTCCCCGACTCCGACAAGACTCGTCGGCTACTCGGAAACGAGTCGATAGGCGGCCCTAAGTGCTAGCAGGCACTCGGCCGAGCGGCCCAGCGAGACGCGCATCCGGACCAGATCGTCCCTAAAGCCGCCCTGAGCCTGACGAAGATCACGGCAGAAGGGTTGGTGACGGTCGTCGATTTGGAGCGCCAGGAGGTCTCCGGCAGCCTTGAGGGTCCAGGTTCGGAACGCGATGGCTTGCTCGTGCTGGCGAGCTTGAGCAATTCGCGCCGCCACGGCGAGGGCGAGCAGGTCCCCTGGCGAGGCGGCCGCCCGGTCGAGGATGCGCTCTTGAGCCCAGGACAGGAGCCGCGCGGCAGCCTTCTCGCTCTGGGGCCCGCTGGAGTCGCTCAAGGCGATCAGGACCCGGCGAGCATGGGGAGACCTCAAGTCGAGGTTGCCCAAGTCTCCGACCAGGTCCCAAGCCTGACGCGCGTCCGCCTCGCTCCCCGTCGCGCGAGCGCGGGCCAAGAGGGCCGTGGCGGCCCGAAGTCGCGCACTGCGAGAGGGAGTCCGCAGCGCACGGGCCAGGCGCCGCGACTGTGCGGCGTAGCGCTTCTGGAGCCGCTCGGGCGCGCCGCAGATCGCCTCGAGCAGAGCCGCTTGGGCCCCGGTCTCGAGCACTTCGAGGTCGCGCGGAGTGGCGACTCCGAGGGCTCGGTCGAGGACGAGTTGGGTCGCCCCCAGGAGCACGCGCGCCCGCCCCTCTTCGGCCAGGGCCAAAGAGGCTTGGCACACCTGGCCCAAGGCCACGTCGGACGCCCTCGCCTGGCTCGGGACCCCGGTCACGGGAAGATAGGCCGCAGGGAACGTCCCTTCGGCAGGCGACTTGGGATCCTTGACCGGCTTCCCTTGGGCGTCCTTGCCCAAGACGGGCGGAGCGACGGCCAGCTGGCGATTAAGGAACCGGACCCCACGATCGAGCGCGCGCTTGAGCGTGCGGATCGTCGGATCGGGGGCCGGACCAGGCTCTCCAGCGACGAGCGGAATCGGCTGGGCTCCCGGACGAGGCGAGAGGAAGGCCTCGGTCTCGAACCGGAACACCGCGTCGCCCGCTCCTTGCCAGGCTCGCTCATGAACACGACCCCGCTTGCACGCGAGCTCGAGGCCCTCTTCGAGCGAGCCGAGGTCTTCGTGGAGGAAGTCGCAGGGCAGGAGGTAGACTTCTTTCCCGCCCGCGCGCAGCGCGACGCCGTGGTGTCCTGGGGAGAGGGGCGGGTCGAGGACCAAGTGGCCCCCGCGCTGCGCGAAGCGGGCGGGGGTCAATTCACGCCCGATCTCGATTCGAATCGCAGCGTCGCGCACCGCCACTCGGGTCCAAGTCGAGTCCTCTTGAATGTTCGTGAGCGCCCCCTTGAGCGCCCCCGCCAGACTTCGTCCGCGACCGACACCCATAAAGCGCGCCCCTCCAGACGGCGTCAGGAGCGTCACGAACACGGGCCGCTCGTCGAATGCCAGCAACCGGGCCGGTGCCTTGCTCAGGACTTCGTCTTCGACGAGTGAGGTCTGATTGGGGAGCCGGAGCCGGATCGCGGCGCGAACGTAGTCCACCATCACGGCCCGGATCGGGAGCGCGAGGCTCTGGGAGTGCCGGGAGAGCCAGCGACGTATCTCCCGACGCTCCGCGAGCGCGCCACCTTGTCCGCTCGCGAGCCTCAAGAAAGTCCGAGCGGCAGCCTCCGCAGGTCGGAGGCGCTTGAGTCGGGCCAGAATGACGAACAGCCAGTATTCCACGGCTGGGTCCACGGTTCCCGAAGACCTCGCCTGTTGGAGGTTGGCGAGGGCGTGGTCCAGCTCCCCGAGCACCAAGTGGCAGCGGGCCATTCCGATCAAGGGGCCGACGCTCATGACGCCCTTGGGAGAGGGCAGCCCCTGTTGGCTCAGCTCGGCGGCTCGCTCAGCCGCCTCGGCGCGCAGACTCATGTGCACTTGGCGATACCGCTCAAGGGCTAGGCGGTGCTCACCAAGCTGCTCCTGAAGAGAGGCCAGCAAGTCGAGCGCGAGGGCGTTGCGGGGTTGAATCACGAGCACTTGGAGGAGGTCCGAGCGAGCGCCCCGATACTCGCCCATGCCCGTCAGGACCCGCGCGTGGAGATAGCGCGCCTGAGGGTGGTCCTCGTCCTCGGAGAGGACCTCCTCGATCGCAAGTCGCGCGCCGACGAGGTCTCCACCCCCGAACAGGTTCTTGGCTCGAATCAGCGGCGGCGTCGCCCGCTCTTCGGTCTCGACCTCCTCGGCGGTTCGGATTCCGCCAGGCGGAACCTTGCCCCGGGGCGGACCCTGGCAGGCGCAGAGCGCCCCTAAAGAGAGGCTGGCCAGCGCGAACAGGAGCGCGCGGGCCTGGGGAGCGAGTTGGCTAGGAGGTGAAGTCACTGGGCTCTCGACAAAGGGACGAACGAGGGTTCAGTACAACACGACGCCCGGGGCACAAGGCACCGGGCGTCAGATCAGCCGTGCGATCGGCTGGGACTACTTGATCCCCTGCATGGCGAGCAGTCCGAGGCTCGCGCCGGCGACTTGGGGGACGAAGTCCTTCCCTGGACGACGTTCGAGGAATCTATGACCGCACTCGCAAGCCCAGAGGACGAACTGCGTCTCGCGTTCGGTCACGTCATACTCGTAGCCCATGGTTTGGACACAGATTTCGCACTTGATTGACTCGGCCATTGCCACCCCGCACCCCCCAGTTCCAAAGAGAGTCGGCCCGATCCGGCCGCGCTGCTCCTCGTCCCCTGGGTGGTTTCTCGAACAGAATCAGAAACTAGCGCCCCCTGAGCGCCCTGTCAGCGCGATAGATTAGGGAGGGACTTCCG
Source organism: Planctomycetota bacterium (assembly GCA_016765095.1). GTDB lineage: Bacteria > Planctomycetota > J058 > J058 > J058 > NORP233. The sequence continues at coordinate 3,801 of JAESQQ010000244.1, forward strand.
TGGGTCAAGAGAAAGAACGCTAATCCACTGAGATCAAAGGGGTTGCGACGACGCATGGCGGGCTTGCTCCCCATCGTTGGACCCTTGCGGCTCTGCACGGTGCGCACTACTATGCAGCCCCTTAGCCGTGTCGTGATGAAGGGACCCACTACATGACGCACGACGACGAGCCCGTCGGTTACCTCGGCGGCGCCGCCGCCGCAGACGAGGAAGATCCATACGCTCTTCCCCCTGCTTCCGAGGATCCCCCTGCTGACGGGGATCCGGCTGAGGAGGATTCCTACGCGCTTCCTCCTGCAGCACTTCCTCCTGCGGCACTTCCTCCTGCGGCGGACGATCCCTACGGAGACCCCGTAGACGAGAACCCGTATGCGACGGACGAGGCGGAATATGCCCTCCCCGGAACGGAAGGAGAGCCCGAATTCGCGCTCCCTGGCTCGGAAGGTGTGGACGACGCCTACGCCCTCCCCGGCGCCAGCGGCGACGACGATCCGGAACACTCCCTCCCAGCCACGGCCGAAGCGGAAGCGGATTACTCCGCCAGCGATTTCATGGCCGACGGCGGCGGGGCCGAGACCGAGACCTACGACGACCCCTACGAGACCCAGGACGGCTACCAGGACGAGTACGGCTCGTACGAGAACGCCGAAGCGGACGACGGCTACTACGACAGCATGGGTCACGAGGGCGACGGCCCCGAGACCGGAATGGCGACCGAGACCGAAGCCGGCTACGACACCGAAGAGTTCGCCGACGACGATCAGCCGAAGACGATCTCTCAGCAAGACGCCGAGAGCATCATTCGCCGGATCACGACCAAGCGGATCCTGCCCCCCGAGCAGCAAGAAGCGGGGGCCATGACTCGTCCCCAGCCGCTCACTCCCGGTGGTGGCGCCCTCAAGATTTGGCCGATCCTGATCGTATTGCTCCTGATGGGCGGAGGCGCAGCCTTCGTGTTCCGCAAGCAACTCGGGTTCGGAAGTGGTGGCCCCGAGATCGGTCCCACTGCCGGAACCCCCAAGCCGACCCTCTCTGCTCAGGAGCGAGCGCGACGGGAGCTGGTCAAGCGAATCCTGACGAGTGAGGCCAAGGCCTTTGATCGCAAGCCCGAAGACCTGTTGAACGCCAAGACCGGTGCGGCCAAAATTGGCGCCGCCAAGACGAAGAAGAAGTAAGGCAAAGCCATGAGAATTCAAGCCGCCCTCACGCTCTTCGCCACCACCGCAGCCCTGAGCCTCGTCCCCGCGGCCCCCGCCGAGGCGGGCGTCCTGATCCTGATCAACGGAAAAGTCTTCGTCGGGCGCATTCGTCCAGAGGAAGACACCAAGTTCTCGGTCACGATTCGCTGGCCCTACAAGCAGCAGACGCACCGCGGCAAGCAGGTCTTCGAGCACGGAACCCAGCCGCACCACATTCGCTGGCACAAGCGGAACAACAAGGGCGGCGAGGACTTCGACCAGCCTGGCGACGATTACTGGGAGAAGTTCGGCGATCTCGACAAGTATCCAATCGACAGCCGCTACATGGAGGTCTACGAGCGCTGGAAGCTCCGCCAAGAGCGGCGCGCTTCGAGCTTCGACGAGGTCATGATCATTGATGACCCCCTCACCAAGGGTCCACGCCTCGCAGCGTTGCCCGAGGAGACAAACCCGCTCTTCTCGATCAACCGCCCAGAGAACTGGGGGGCAGTCGTCGAAGACGAAATCACGATCTTCCAGGCCAAGGAGGGCCTCGAGGGCTATCGGCCACGGATCCACATTTTCGCCGGCCCCAAGCTCAAGATGAGCGCCAAGAAGGCGGTCGCGTTCTTCGAGAAGCAAATGGCCAAGGCCGCCGACGCCAATACCTGGAAGATCCTCGACCGGCCGAGTCCACAAACGCGCGGCTCTGGTTACGACTACAGCTTCACCTCACGGAGCACGGTTCGCGGCCGCAACATCGTCGTGATTCGAAAGATCTTCATTCGTGAGAAGCACACCTACTTCTTCGCCGCTTACTGTCACGAGAAGGAAGCTCCCGAGCTCCGGTCTCTGTTCGTCCGCTGTGCCGAGACGATCGTGATCACCGAAGACAAGAGGAAGAAGAGGAAGAAGAGGAAGAAGAGGAAGAAGTAGCTCCCCGAGCGACCCAGATCAGATCAGAGCGAGCCGGCAGTTCCTGCCGGCTCGTTTACGTTGGTGCCCGTTTACGTTGGTGCTCGTTTACGTTGGCGCAGCGGGTTTCGTGGACTCACCCCACTCCACCTCGCGTCAATGCACTGGAAGGATGTCCTCACAAGGACAGCCCCTCGCGCTGAGCTTGAACGTGGGGTATACCCTCGACTCGAAACACCCCCGCAGGCGGAAACCACAATGCTTCACTCCGAGTTCAAGACCCCCCTGGCCGCTAGCGCGGCGAATGCTCACTGCGACGGCCCCTGCGGCGTCTACGACCCCGCCGACGCGCGGATCAAGGCCGAGGCTGTCCTGAGCATGACCAAGAAGCTCCTCGCTCTCAGCCACCCTGGCGACGCGAGCGACCAGCAGGCCATGGCGAGCTACTACAACACGATGTCACGCTTCATCTCGATCAAGGAGGAGCAGGCGCACCGTTGCAAGGAGGAGCTCCTCGTCCTCTGGACCGACTTCTTCAAGCCGGCCCACCTCGAGGCGAACGCCGACCTCCACGACGTGTTCTGGAAGGCCACCAAGCTCTGCTCGGCGTGCAAGCAAGAGGTCAACCTCGAGCACGCCCAAGAGTTAATGACGATGGTTCAGAAGATCCACGACATGTTCTGGGGCGCCAAGAACCGCGAGGTCGCCTGGTACACCGCCAGCTAGCTGATCGGACCCAGAGAACTCCCTTGGGCACTCGTTCACCAGAAGAGCAGGCACCAAAGGAACAGGCACCAAAGGAACAGGCACCAAAGGAACAGGCACCAAAGGGACAGGCACCAGACCGGGGGCCGAGCGCTGAGCTCGCTCCCGGTCTCCGTCTGTACTGGGACCAGGCGCTCCCTCGTCTGATCGCCCACGAGGTCAGCGGCGAGAGCATGCTGCCGACCCTCAAGCCTGGCGACTTGATCTACGCAGATCCGCAAGAGCGAGAACCTTCCCCCGGGGACCTCGTGATCTGCCGCCACCCCTTCAAGCCCTTGCGACTCGTCAAGCGCCTCGCCGAGCGGAGCCCGAGCGGCCGCCTGCGTGTCTTGGGCGACCACCGCGACGCCTGGGAGTCTCAGGATTCGCGTGGGTTTGGGCTGCTTCGCCCTTCAGCGCTCGAGGGCCGCGTGGTCCTGGTCCGGCGCCGCCAAGCACCCCCTACGGCGTCCCTGGCCGCCCTCGCCGCGCGGGCCCCCAGGGTGCTCCAGAGCGCCCTCTGCGAGTCTTCCTTGCGCCTCGCTGGCGCTCTGGACAGCTACGGCTGCGAGGCTCACCTCGAGCTTCGTCCCGAGTCACAGGGCCTCTGGCTAACCGCGAGCGTGGCTGCCCTTCCCTGGCTCCAGGCCGAGTGGCTAACCACCTGGCTGACCGAAGGCTGAGCCCCGCTCCCACGCACGAGCACGAGCACGAGAGGCTGTCGCGAAACCGGCAATCCCGGGGCGATGCCGACCTAACGCGACCCGACTCCGGCGCACGCGCAAGCAACGAACCGCCTTCGGACAAGCTCGCCCTGCTCTAGCGCATCGCTTCATCGCGCGACCCGACTCCGGCGCACGCGCAAGCAACGAAACCGCCTTCGGACA
>JAESQQ010000245.1 GCA_016765095.1 Planctomycetota bacterium
CGCGGGGCGCGCTCCTCGCGCGAAGCTCGTCGATCAGGGCCTCGTCGACCCAATCGCCCTCGCCGGTCAAGAGCCCCTGGCCGACGCCTCGCGTGGACTTCGCAGAACAGAGCGCGAGGTCGAAGAAGGCCTCGTGGAGCGAGTCTGGGACCGCTCCGAGCTGCTCTAGGATCGCTCCGATCTCCGCTAGGAGCGAGTTTCGCCAGGCGTTGACGCCCGAGGGGACCTTCGTCAGGCCCTCGATCAGGGTCTCTGGGTAGCGTTCGTAGTAGTCGGCGCAGTCCCAGCCACGATCGGCGCTCAGCCAGCGATCGAGTACGTCGCCTGCCAACGCGATTCGCCCCAGGAGGCGCGCGTCGAGGCCGAGGAAGCCCCACGCCTCGCCGAGCCGACTGAGGCTAGCGGGCTGCCCCTGAGCCTCGAACCAGACCTGGGCCAAGGCGTCGAGAGCCAGGAGCTGATCGCGGATCCGCCAGTTGTTTTCCCAAGTCTCGAGCCTCCCCGTCAGCCGAATCACGCGCGCCAGGTGTCCCAGGGTGACGCTTGGGACTCGCACGAAGTCGTCGAGGAGCTCACTCAAGGGCGCCTCGCTCAGCTCCGCCGCGAGCAGGGGAACCGGCAAGGGCGCCCAAGGAGCCGGGTCCACGATCAAGGCCCAAGCTTGATCGAGGTCGAGGTCGGGGTGATCCCGAAAGGCCGCGCGAAAGGCCTCCTCGGCCCTTGGGCCAGGAGCTGTGAGCGGAGCCAAGTCCAAGTCGGGGTTCCCGCTCAGGAGCGTCATCGCGTCCAGCGCGCGTGCGGCCGCCTTACGAACGCGCGGGGCCCGATCTCGCGCGGCCGCTCGCTGGAGGGCTGAGCGCGCACCCTGCCCGCAGACCTCACCCAGGAAGAGCGCGATCACCTCGCGCTCGTCAGGGGTCCCGTTCCGAAGCACCCCCTCGAGCGCCTCCTGGACCTCCCGCGCTTGGCCGTTGGCGAAGCGATCGCGCAGCAGCCCGAACACGGTGCCAAACCACCCTCCCGACCTCCGCCCAAGCCCCGCCAGGCGTGCGATCTCGGGGAAGAAAGGCTCCATGTCGCAGTCGTGGCTGAGGAGCCGCTCAAACGTGTTCAAGCGGTGCGTGTAGTAGTTCTCGCTCAGCCGCTCACGGACATGATCGGAGAAGCGAAGCACGAGCTCGTTCAGCCCCTCGGGAGCGATCCGCCCCTCTCCAGTCTGGATCCGCCAGCCGCCAGGTCCGCTCGGGTCGAGGAAGAGCTTGAGCACGTTGAGGGGGTCCTCGCCCGCGAACTCGAGGAGTTCGCTCAGCGTCGCGCAGCTCAGGAGGCCCGTGTAGCACGGGTGACCGAACGGACCGACTCCGTCGCCTGGGTCGCGATTGAACCTGCTCGCTTCGTAAAGGAGGTTCCGGAACCAGTTCGGCCCCTCCTCGACGCCCGGATAGGACGGCTCCCGATAGGGGTTCACGGCGGAGTAGATCAACCCGAGCCGGAGCAGGGCCGGGGACGAGCAGAGCCCCCCCGCGAGCAGGGGGCGAGGCTGGTCGTCGTGGCTGGCGCCCCCTCCAGCGAGGCGAAGGAGGTGGTAGTGGCGACGACTGAGGAGATCGAGGACCTCGGCCGAGTCGCCGTGGTTCACAAAGCGCTGGGCGTCGCCCGCCAACTCACCAAGCGGGGCCAGGTCTGCGGCGAGGAGGTTGTCGAGGGCAGACGAGAGCTCGGCCGGAGCCTGCAAGTCGACGCCCTTGGCGCGCAGCACCTGGAACTCGGAGAACTCGACTTGATCGGCCCGCCGCGCGCGCTCGCGGCTGAGAGCCTCAGCCGCCTCCGCGTCACCGGTGAACGCCGCTCGCTCCAGAGCCCTGATTCGTTGATCGCCCATCGATCGCCGTCGTCCTTTGGGGACGCTTTAGCCCCCACGCGAGGGACACCCTACCCTTTGGGGGGGCCGAGCGGATAGGATCTCGCCATGAGCGATCTGACCTTCTACGCCTACTCCAAGTGCAGCACGTGCAAGAAAGCCCAACGTTGGCTCGACGAGCGCGACGTGAGCTACACCTTCGTCGATATCACGACGGCCCCGCCGCCCAAGGCGATCCTGGCCGCGATCGCCGCCAGCGACGACTACGAGCTCAAGCACCTCTACAACACGTCTGGAAAGGCCTACCGCGAGGGTGGCTACAGCGAACTCCGCAAATCCTTGAGCGAAGCCGCCCAACTCAAAGCGCTGGCGGGCAACGGGCGCTTGATCAAGCGCCCGATCCTCAGCGACGGGACCCGTCACACCGTCGGCTTCAAGGCAGACGTCTACGAAGCCACCTGGGCTTAGGACGTGGGCGTCAACACCCGCTACCGACCCGACGAGCTGCCTCTCCCGAGAGAACCAAAGACAAGAGGAATCACCGTTAGGCGATCCCTCTCTCCGTTCCGCGCCGGCGGCCGTCCAAACAAATCCTTCCAACTGCTCGGTGGCGACTGATCAAGACCTCGTGGCACCCCCCAAAGAGGGAGATGGAGTGGGGTGAAACCCCAAAGGCAGTTCAGAAGCCGAAAGGAAGAACCCTCAGACGGCGTGGCTTACACTCGGTCGGCAGTCAGCACCTCTCTCTTCCATTCAGTCAGCCGCGCGGTGCGCGACACCTCAGTAATGACAGCGTGTCAATCCGCGTTCAAGAAGTTTCCCGTAACTCGTTACGCAGCACCCGCTTAACGAAACTCGCCCAGCGGAGTTCGGCCGAATTTTCAACACGTGACGTTTCGAGGCGATTTCGCCGTCAGCCAAGGACTCTTCGAGTTTCAGCCGCTCGTCCTGGCTGGACACCCAACGGCTGAGCCGGACCGCGACTCGGCCCCCACCCGCGCCCGAGATCCGGCACAATCGGTCCGTGATCGGGAAGCGACTAGGCGAATACACGGTTCTGGCTCGAATCGGGCAGGGAGGCATGGGCGTCGTCTACGTGGCGGAGGACAAGGCGCACGAGCGGGTGGCGCTCAAGGTCCTTGGGGAACGAATGGACGCCGGCGTGGGGCTCAAGCGCTTCGCGCGCGAGCTCGAGACGCTCCAGCGCGTCGACCACCCCCGGATCGTGGCCCCGCTCAGCGGGCTCCTCGACGACGAGGGTCGCCACTACTTCGCAATGGAGCTCGTGGCGGGTCGGAACTTGGCCGAGCTGCTCAACGAGGTAGGGAGTCTCGAGCCCGTCGACGCGCTGCGCCTCGCGTCGGACGCCCTGGAGGGCCTAATCGACGCCCACGCCGAGGGCGTCCTGCACCGCGACTTGAAGTGCGCCAACCTTCTCCTCGACGGCGAGGGGAGGGTCAAGGTGTGCGACTTCGGCCTCGCTCGAGCCGTCGACCAGACCCGCCAGACCATGAGCGGAACGCTCCTCGGCACGCCGGCCTTCTGCGCTCCTGAACAAGCCCGCGGCCTCGACAGCCGAGTCGAAAGCGACGTCTACAGCATGGGCGTCGTGCTCTACGAGACCTTGACCGGGACGCTTCCCTTTCGGGCCGAGAGCCCGGTCGCGCTCCTCCGGCTCCACCTCGAGGCTACGCCCGATCCGCCCAGCGCGCGCCGGCCCGGGCTCTCACCCGAGATTGACGCGCTGGTCCTCAAAGCTCTGGAGAAGGCGCCCGAGGATCGCTACCCGAGCGCGCTCGCACTCAAGGAGGCGATCGACGGGGTGCGCGCCCAGCTCGTGAGCGAGGAGTTCGAGGGCGAACGGCCCCTTGCGCAGACGATCGTGAACGCGATCCGCGGTTCGACCTCCGACCTCGACGAGCGCGTCCAGGCTGGCCGGCTTCGACGCTCGAGCGGAGTCGGGATCTGGTTCGGAGCGATGCTCCTGGTGGCGATCTTCGCGTATGGGCTCCTGCGAGTCTCCGAGAGCCAGTTCGTGCCCGAGCCGGGCGTCGCACCCGTGACTTCAGCCGACGCAGCCGCGCGCCGAGCCGTGGTCGAGTTCGCGAACGGCGCCGTGCACAAGGGGTACCTGCGCCAGCTAGAGGACGGTCAGCTCCGGCTGGTGTGCGAGGGCGAACTCAGAATGGAGTTCCCGCGCTTCATGGCCGTCCGGATCCGCTACCTCGACGACGACGCTCCCGCCCCTGTGACGAGTGAGGCCAGCGCTGCTACCCGCTCGCGCGAGTAAGTTCCGGCACCAAGTCAGCCACAACCAACGCTTCGCGCCGGATCGCCACCCCCTAGTGCTGCCCATCACAAGTTGCGGTACACCCCATTGCTTTCGTAGGGGAGGGGTTTACCCCC
>JAESQQ010000246.1 GCA_016765095.1 Planctomycetota bacterium
CGCTTTCAGCGCCTCGCCGACGCCGGCGTCAGCCGCCCCTCGACCAAGTCCGTCTTGCGGCGGATCCTGCCCCGCCTCGTCAGCTACCGCTACTTGGAGAACATAGCCAGCCACGAGTTCGACTTCGAAGGCAGCCGCGCCTCGAGCGTTCATGTTCTCAGCCACCTCTTCGAGACCGACTACAAGTTCCGCCTCGAAGACCTCAGCCACTTCGCGACCCACGGCGAGCACGTGCTCGCGATCACGCACGCCGTCGGCCTCCACAAGTCGATCGACCCCGAGGCGATCCTCTATTGCCCCGCCCTGGACGGGCCCTTCCCCTTCAAGTTCGTCCTGACCGGGCGCGGAACCCAAAGCAACCGCGCGGCGTATGTCGCGCTCCTCAAGCAGCTCCTTCGCAAGACGGAGTCCGACGAGGACTTCCGCGAGCGGAGTTTCCGTGAGCTGTCTCGCGGGTTCGAGAAGTTCGGCCCCGCCGCTGCGACACCCGAGTTCCAGCAAGTCGACCTCAAGGTTTGGAGAATCCTCACATACTTGGCTGCCCGGCTCCGGGTCAAGGCCGGCCGCCTGACGGACTCGACCGAGATCGAGCAAGTCCAAGCCTGCCTGCATGAGCTGCACCAGGTCCACGACTCGCTCTCCCAGCTCGTCTACCTGCCCAGCCGCCTCGCGGCTCGGTTTCGAAACCGATTCGACCTCGAACTCTCAATGCTCACCGACGAGGCCCTCCCCGAACTCGACGCGATCGCGAACCAGATCGACCTTGACCTCGACGAGCACCAACTCGCCCTCGACGAAACCGCAAAGCTCGTCTCCGAGTTCCGCCGCCTCGGGAGCGCTGCCCCGATCGAGTGCCTCGCTGAGATCGACCAGCGGATCAAGGCTTCCTACGGCAGGGGCGAGGTGCCGCCAGCCAAGACAGGCTGGATGCGGCGCTACACCGAGACGATCTTTACCGGCGCCGAGCGCTTCGACACCCGGCGATTTGGCAGCGGCGCCGCGAGCACGATCCAGCAGCTCGAGGAGTCGACCTTCGAGCTCGACCTCAGCAAGATGAACTTCGGCTTTGGAGCCGCCAAACCCGAAGACGCCGATTCAGAAGACGACCTCGAATCGAGCTCCCTCGATCACAGCGCCTGGGACATGGACTCCGGATTTGGAAGCGAAGTCGACGACGCCTGGGGCGAGTAGCTCCGTCCTTTTTGCCGCGCTCGTTGGCATCTGTCGGTCCCGACGGGATAAAAAGTGGGTATGAGCCAAGCCGCCCCCGCTAAGCAGCCCATCGTCCCGCGCCCCGAGAGCATCCCCCCAGAGCTCAAGGCGATCGCCAAGGTCGAGCTTCACCAACACGTCGACGGCTCGATCCCCGTCTCTGTGACCTGGGGCCTGATGCAGCAGCACGGGCTGGCACCGGTCGCGACCGAGGCCGAAATGAGGCGGCTGCTCGTCCTCCAGCGCGAGGAGGAGGGGACCGGGCTCCTCAAATACCTCGACAAGTTCCATTACCCACTCTGGGTCACGCAGTTCTGGGACAACATCGCCGACGTGGCCTACTCCATAGCCAAGGAGGCCTACGAAGAAGGCGTTCGAATCCTTGAGATCCGCTACGCGCCGATCATTCACGTCTACGCCGGGCTGACCCCGCGCCAGGCGATCGTGAGCCTCCTCGAGGGCCTCAACCGCGCCGAGAACGACTTCGAGGGCCTGACCTGCGGCGTGATCGTGATCGCAATGCGCCACATGGGGCCCCACATAGCGAAGATCGTGGCCCGCCAGGCCATAGCCGAGAGCCAAATGCTCCACAGTCGAGTCGGCGTGGTCGGGTTCGACATAGCCGGCGCCGAACGAGGCAACCCGCCCAAGCTCTTCAAGCAAGCCTTCGACATAGCCCGCCGCGGCGGGCTCGGGCTGACTGCTCACGCGGGCGAAGACATGGGACCTGAGGCCGTCTGGCAAGCCGTCGACGAGCTCGGCGTCCAGCGGATCGGGCACGGCTGCTCCGCGATCAGAGACAAAGACCTCCTCCGCCGCCTCGCCCGCGACCAAGTCCTGATCGAGGTCTGCCAGACCAGTAACTACCAGACGGCCGCCGTCAAACCCGGCGAACGCCACCCGGTCTACACCTTCCTCGAGCACGGCGTCCCGGTCGCGATCTGCACCGACAACACGACCGTCAGCGACACGAGCCAACTCAACGAGAACGCCCTCCTCGCGCCCCACCTGAGCACGGCGGAGATCGCTGGAATCCACGACCGGGCCCGGGCGCACAGCTTTATTCCCAGCGATCGGCGCCGGCTCTAGCCCCTGGCGGGACCTGTGTGCCACTTCCTGGGCGAATCCTCCCGCATGACGCAAATCTCGGGCAGATCCAAGAACCCCCGATAGAATCGCCGCCTCGCGCGTCAGAGGTCCGTCCCGGCTCTCGCCAGATTGAGGAGGACCCTGTGAAGACCACCCTTGCTGCCCTCCTGCTGGGCCTCCTTGTCCTGGGGGGGTACACCACCCCGCTCCTAGCGCAGGAGAAGAAGAAGCTCGTTCAAGAGTACTTCCCGCTCAAGATCGGACGTCGCTGGATCTACACCCTCCGGGTCACCGCGGGCAAGAACACCCAGAACATCGAGTACACGACCAAGGTCGTGCGCAAGGAAGACGTCGACGGCCTCGGCGTCTGCCTCGTGACCGAGGCTCGCTCCATAGATCGCCTGTTCGCGACCGAGTACTACCAGTTCGACGAGAAGAAGGGCACGCTCCTCAACCCGCGCCGGACCGAGGGCAAAGCGACGGCGAACTTCAAGAAGCGCCTCCTCCTGAGCGAGAAAGTCCTCGCCGACCTCGACAAGAAGGAGCAAAAGCCCACAGCCTGGCCCTGGGCGAGCGCCGACGGGCGGGCCAAAGGCACTGTGACGGTGATCGGCCGCGAGGTCCTCAGGATCCGCAACTACGGCAACCTCCACTGCATAGTCCTCAAGGACAAAGGGGTCTTCACTTTCCGCAAGGGGAAGATCCGCCGACACCAGGAGCGAACGATCTGGCTCGCTCCTGGGATCGGAATGGTCAAGGAGTTCATGCAGGTCAAGACCGAAGAGGGTCAAGTGACCCTCGAGACCGAGGCCCTCCTCAAGCACCACGAGAGCTGAACGAAATGCGCCCGCTCCCCACCTTCGCCCTCGTCCTAGCGCTGACCGCGACCCTCGTCGCACTGGCTACCGCACAGGATCCAACGCCGAAGCCGCCCGCGACTCCAATCGTCAAGCCGACGGCGACCCCGACGGCGACCCCGACGGCGACCCCGACGGCGACCCCGACGGCGACTGACCCAAGCGGTGATCAAGCCCTCCTAGGGGTCCCGTACTTCCCCTTGCATCCGGGTCGCCGCTGGACCTACCGAATGTCGTGGACGGTTCAAACGATCGGCGAGACCGGCGCTGAAGAGCCGACCAAACGCGCCGAGCACCGCCTCGACGTGTTCGCGGCGAAACCGCAGAAGCTCGGCGGGAAACAAGTCGCCCTCCTCGAGTGGAAGCTCGACGGGACGCTCTCGCAGCGCTCCTACTTCCGGGTCGAGGAGGGGTATCTCCGCTGCTTCCGTCGAATCCATCACCAAGCTGAGAACATCCGCCAGTGGGACTTCACCCCGCCCCAGCCCCTGCTGCCCCTCGCGCCCCAAGTTGGCCAGGAGTGGAGTTGGGAGGGCAAGAACGGCGAAGACCCCGGCAAGCAGACCTTCAAGGTCATAAAGACCGAGAAAGTCGAGACTGGCGCCGGCACCTTCCAAGCCCTCGTCGTCCAGTCCTCCTACGAAGGCGAAGAGGACAAGGGAACGCTCACACGCTGGCTCGTGAAGGGGATCGGGATCGTGAAGGAAGTCAGCGAGCTGCGGACCGCCGTCGCCGTCGTCAGGACCGAAGGCATCCTGGCCCGCTTCGACAAGGGCAGATAGCTCCCCTTCAGCCATGCCCGACACAGGTTCTAGAGATCGAGATCCCACCGGGCGGGGCATCGATCGGCGACAGATGCTCAAGCTCGCGGCTGCGGCCACGGCCGCGTTCGCGACCGGGTGCCCAGGAAAGGCCCAGCCGGCCATCGCCCGCGAGGCGATCGGAGGCGGGCTCCGTGGCCAAGACCCGACGCTGGGCCACCTGCTCCGCGACGGGGGCCTCGCAAAGCGGACCCCGGCCGAGACCAAGAGGCTCGAGGTCCTCGTCCTCGGCGGCGGAGTGGCCGGTCTCAGCGCCGCCTGGCGCCTCCGCCGCGAAGGCGTCTCGGCCCCGATCCTAGAGGCTGCTTCCGCGCCGGGCGGGAACTCCCGCGCTGGCGAGGTGGAGGGAGTCACGCCCTACCCCTGGGGAGCCCACTACCTGCGAGCCCCGACCGTTGAGCACCCCGCCCTCGAGACCTTCCTCGAAGAGGCCGGCCTGATTCGCGGACGAGACGCTCGCGGCCGGATCGATTGGGACGTGCGAGCCCTCTGCTTGGCACCCATGGAGCGGCTCTGGGAGAAGGGGCTCTGGAGCGAGTCCCTGTTCCCGCCGCCCCGTTCGGCTACCAAGGAAGACCGGCCCCAGTTCAAGGCCTTCCGCTCGGAGGTCGACCGCCTCGCCGCGTTCAAGGACGCGAGCGGTAAGCCAGCCTTCGCGATTCCCATAGACGCCAGCTCCCAAGACAAGGACCTCCTCGCCCTCGACGCGATCTCCTTTCGGACTTGGCTCACCCAGCGGGGGCTGACCGCCCCCGGCCTCCTCTGGTATCTGGAATACGCCTGCCGCGACGACTACGGCTGCTCCCTCGATACGACCAGCGCCTGGGCGGGTCTCCACTACTTCTGCTCACGCAATCGCGGCAAAGACACTCGCGAGGAGACCCTCGCTTGGCCGGAGGGCAACGCTCGCCTCGTCCGCTACCTCCAGGACCTTCACGGACCTGCCGAGGTTAAGACTCAGTCCTTCGCCTATCGGATCATTCCAGGAAAGGGACCCGGCGAGCCGAGCGAGGCTTGGGTCTGCCACGTCGAGGGAGACACCCAGCGCCTCGTCCGCTACCTGGCCCAAGAGCTGATCTGGGCCGGACCCAACTTCGTCCTGGACCGACTCCTTGGGCGCGCGCCCACGCCAGGCTTCAGCTATGCGCCCTGGCTCGTCGTGAACGTGACCCTCCGCTCGATCCCGGGCGGATTTGGGGCCCCCCTCGCCTGGGACAACGTGTTCTACGGCAAGCCCTCGCTGGGCTACGTCGTCGCCAACCGCGAGAAGGCCCCCGGCGATCCGCTCGTGGTGACCTGGTATCTCCCCTTCATTGGGGCCGACGACCGAGCCGAGCGCGCTCGCCTGTTCGCTCTGGACCACGACGCGATCGTCAAGCAAGTCCTCGCTGAGCTGCTCGAGGTTCATCCGAGCCTGAGCGGCGAGGTCGTTTCGATCGACTCCTGGCGCTGGGGCCACGCCATGATCCGCCCGACACCGGGCTTCATTTGGGGGCGCCGCCAGGCAGCGCGGAAGGGGACGGGAACCCTCGTCCAAGCCCACACCGATCTCTCGGGAATCTCGATCTTCGAAGAGGCCTTCTATCAAGGCGTCGTGGCCGGCGAAGAAGTCCTTAGGCGGCGCGGGACCGGATTCACGAGCCTGCTGTAGGGGCTTCCTAGCTAATTTCTTCGCCCTCGCTAATACCCATATCGATACGTCAGTGGATAGAGGCACACGCAAATAGCCCTGCCTAGTGAGGCAGGGCTATTGGGTTATCTAGGTGCCGGTGTCGGCGCTTAGCTCATGGCCTGGATCAGACGATCAACCGTCGTCTTGAGGCGGGCCTCGGTCAGGTACTCGCCACGGGCGATCAGGTTCCTGATCCGCATCACCTTCTCAAGGCGAACGGGAGGGAGCTCCCTGGCGATCTTGAGGAAGCGGCTGTGCGCCTCTGCGTCGGTCTCCTCTTGGGCGTCCGCACAGGCGTCGAGCAGGGCTCGGTCCTTCGGCTCCAAAACGTGAACTCCACTGTCAGAGAGGCTGTCAAAACGGTTCGACTCGAAACGGGACATAGCAATTCCTTCGCTATCTGGCCTGCCGCCTCGGCAGGCGTGCGTGTCACCCTCTAGGAATCCTTGGCTCTGTGTCTCCAACACAGGGGCGCCGGACTCCATGGCGACTCGCGGACCCACTCGTTGGGTCTGGCCTCCTATCGGCAGGCCACCCTTGGGTCTTTGCATCTTTCGGGAAGGACGTCGCAAGTCCTTTGCTATCAAGCCCTAAAGCGTGCTTCGAAAGTGTGGAGAGGCCCCTGAGGGCGGAACACGGAACGTCGGACAGAGTCCCTCTGTCGACGAACTTGGTCCGACTGAACCCCTGGCCGTCTCATGAGGGAAAGCTCGAGCGCCTGTAGCCTTCTCCGGGTGACGAACCCGAGAGGGACGCTACACTCTGCAGCCGACTCAGCTGCCCTGGGTGACCTATGCCAACCTGGCTCCGCGCTCCGCTGAGCGCGCTCATACTCGTCCTGCTCGTCGCCGGCTCCTCGTGGGCCCAGCCGAGTGACGACGCCCAGATCGATTTGCGGGTCCCCGAGACCGCTGAGTTGCAAATCCCGGCACTCCTGGAGACGGTCGCGACCAAGTTCGAGGCGATCTTGGTCCTCTCCCCGAGCGTGACCGGGCTCAAGGTCAAGTTCGCCAACCGAGCCAACGTGCCCCTAACCTGGGGCACGATCAAGAAGATCCTTCGCTTCAACGACGTGATCGTGCACGAGAGCCAACCGAGCGGTCCGGGCGGCCCCTGGATGCTCCAGGTCATGGGAGCCCGGGAGGTCCAAACCAAGAGCGGCGGCCCGACGCGATTCGTGAGCGGCGATCAGCTCCCCGACCACGACGAAGTCGTGACCGCAGTGTTCCAGATTCAAAACGGCGCCGCGAGCGCGATCTACGCCAACCTCCGCGGGATCCTGGCCAGAGACCCGACCCGCGGCGGCAACATTCTCTACATCATGGGCCCCGAGCTCTTGATCATCACCGACGCCACGAGCAACGTCCGCTACTACGGCCGCCTGATTCAGGCCCTCGACGTGGCCGGCCCCCGCAAGGACCTACGCGTC
>JAESQQ010000247.1 GCA_016765095.1 Planctomycetota bacterium
GGAGCCTGCTGCTGCCCGGGAGCCTGCTGCTGCCCGGGAGCCTGGAGCGGGACGCCGGGGCGAGGCCCTCCCAGAGGGGCCCCCCGCCCTCCGCCGATTGGCATCCGATTTCCCTGCTGCATGCCCGCCTCCAACTCACATGAAGCCTAGCCGGCAGAGCGCGCTCGCGCACGGAGCGGTGCCCTTCGCGCGGGTCGGTTACTCCGTCTGAGCTTCGACCTCGTCGTCACCCCGAGCGCGCGCTGCGCGCTCGCGAATCATGTCGTCGAGCGAGGGCCGAGCCGAAGAACTCGGAGCGGTGGATCCGACGGACGCGGCCTCGGCCTCTCTAGCCCGAGCCGCCCGCTCTTGAATCAGGGCGTCTGCGGCAGCGCCGTCTTCCACGACGACCTCTTCCACAGCGGCCTCTTCCACAGCGGCCTCTTCCACGGCGGCCTCTTCCACGGCGGCCTCTACCATGGCGGCCTCGTCCATGGCGGCCTCTTGAGCCCGAGCACGATCGGCTCGGGCGCGAATCAGCTCACCTGCGCCCGAATCGACTGGGGCCTCACGGGCCCTGGCCGCCCGCTCGGCGATCAAGGCCTCAGCCCCCGAGTTCGTCGAGGCGCGCTCGAGGGAAGGCGCTGGCTCGACGCTCGGCAAGGGCTCCTCGCGCTCCGGCTCGGACGGCGCTGTCGGAAGCTCAATCGCCAGGCTCGGGACCTCCGCCTGCGGCCGAGACTCGGGACGCGACGTTCGTGGCCGAACCCGGACTTGAATCGGCTCTCGCTCCAGGAGACGAGTCGCGGTGCGGGAAATCCCACGCAGCTCACGGTGAACCGCCAGCCGAGCCAACTTCTCGCGGCGATCCTGCCCGGGGAGAACGTCGAGGTGAGACTCGATCCACTCCTCGCGCCGGGCTGTGCCGCTCGCCATCACGGCCCCACCCCCCGCAGCTGCGGTGGCAGCTGCCGCCAAGATCGCGGCCCCGACCCAAAACTGCCCTGCGGCGATCAAGACCAGCGCCGGAATCACAAGGACGGCCGCGACCCCCCAGGCCGTCGCGGCCCCGGCGGCCTGACCCATGCTTGGCATGGCCGCGACCTGAGCCTCGTGGGCGACGCCAGAGGGAATCGCGGCCAGGCGACCGACGACCGCCCGCCAAGCCGCCTGAGGAACTCGACGGCGCCGGACCGCATTGATTCCAGCGGAGACCACGTGGGCAGAGACTCCGTATCGTTCGGCCAAGTAGGCAACGTCCTCGCGCATGAACTCGTGTGCCAGGAACCAGACCATGGCCCGGCCCTTGAGGACGTCGTCCTCAAACCCCAGCAAGCGCTCCTCAAAGCGATTCCAAAGCCCCCCCAGACCTCTCTCGGAGCCTGGCGGAGCCCGCAGGGCACTGATCCGGAGCCCGCACTCCTGCGCCACGATCCGTTCGACCTCGGCCAAGGTCCAACCCTGGGCCTGCTCGGCTTCGACCTCGTGAACCGCTGCGGGGGTGATCACGACTCGCTGGCGGTCGCTCCCGGCGTTGCGAACCTGGACCAAGGGCTCCACGTCCCGACTCTCGACCCGGCGCGGCTCGACCGAGACCTCGACCTCGCGGGGCCGAACGACCAGCCGAGACTCCAGTCGGTCGAGGTCCGCGACGACTCCGCCCGCGTCCGCGTAGCGCTTGTCTCTGTGCGTGAAGAGTCGATCCCAGACGTCAAGCCAGTTCGGTGGGTCCCGGAGGCCCTCCCGAGGATCGTCTCCTGGCTGGGGGCGTTGACCCGTGATCAGCTCGTGGAGCAGAATCCCGAGCGAGAACACGTCCGAACGCGAGTCCGGCGAGCTCCCCTCTCGCTGCTCAGGCGCCATATAGGGCAGCGTTCCAGCCAAGCCATGCGGCGCCTCTTGGGTCCCAAGCGTCCCCGAGAGGAGCAAGGAGGCCTCGCTGCTCACGATCTGCCCCAGCCCGAAGTCGGTCAACTTGACCTGGTCCAAGTGATCGATCAGGACGTTCTCGGGCTTCAAGTCACCGTGAGCGACGCCTCGCTCGTGGGCGTGCGCGAGCGCCGCTGCGAGTTGGCGGAAGATTCCCTCGGCTCGCTCTGGCGAGAGGGTCGTGCTCTCGAGGAGCTGGCGAAGGTTGCGCCCTTGGTGAAGTTCGATCAGCAGATAGGGAGGGTCGTGGTCGACGTCGACCCCGACAGCCCTCGCGATTCCCGGGTGAGAGAGGCCCCTGAGACAATCGGCCTCCGAGCGGAGCATCTCGCGCCGACTGGAGTCGTGGAGGAGCTTGGCGGCCACGCGCCGATCCGGGAAGGCGTGGTGACGAGCTTGCCAGACTGTCGAGAATCCCCCCGCTCCGAGAGGCACCTCGAGCACGTATTCGCCGATCCGTTGGCCGGGGGTTGGCTCGCTCACGAGAGCATTCTAGGGCAGCGCGACAGAACTGGTTGCCTCGCGATCACGCGAGAGAACTGGCTGGTCTCGCGATCACGCCCGAATCTCCCCGCGCCGGCGCCGAGCGCTCTCCTCGGCGAGCTCCCTGAGCAGGATCACGAGGGAGCCAAAGGCGATTAAGAGACCGAGGCTCCCGATTCCACACCAAGCCACCGCCCCTTCCAGGGTCGAGAGGAAAGCAGGAGCCTGTTCGGCCTCCTTCAGCGCTGAGGACTGAGCCTGAAAGAACGCGCTCAGCCCGAAGCCAAACCCAGCCAAGGCAACCGCGAGGCCGACCACGAGGGCCACGACCAGGCAACCCGCCCCCGCCAGTAGGCTCCGGTCAGCCGCCTGCTGGCTCATAGCCTCTTAGGCCGAACCGCCGGCAGCCAAGACCGACTCGCGATCGGTTTACCAAGGTCAAGTCTAGTAAAGCGGAGCACGATTCTGACCGAGGTCGCCTTCCTGACGAACGAGGGTCGTGAGACCACACTCGTGGGCGACCTCTCAGAATCGTAGCCTCCGGTTTAGAAGTCTTCGAGACCGTGGGCAGCGTCGACTTGAGCGCGCGCCAGGTCGCGATAGGTCCGCGCCGCCGAGTCCTGAGGGTCCAACTCAAGGGCCCGCTCGAAGGCGACCAAGGCCCCTTCGGGATCGGCCGTGTGGAAGCGCTCGAAGCCGAGCAAGAAGTTCAACTCGGGCTTGCGAACAGCTTCGAGGCTCAGCTTCTCGAACTGAGCTTCGAGGACGGTGGGCGAGTCGTAAAGATCGCGAAGGTCGAGGTCGCTCTTGATCCAGGCGGGGTTGGTCCGCAAGCCGCGCCGAACCGCGCCCGTGGCGATCTCGTAGCGACCGCGACCGAGCTCTGCCTGAGCGATGAGGAACGACGCCCTCCGATCGCCGTCGGCGGTCTCGAGAGCGGCATTGAAAGCCCGCGCTGCCTCCACGAAGTCGCCCCGGCCGAGTCGGGAAACGCCGATCCGCTCAAAGGCGGCTGCCGGGAGGCCGGCCGCGAGGGGCGCACCACGGTCGGAGACCTCGTCGGTCTCCTCCGAACTCGCCCCTTCCGCTGTCCTCTTCTTGGCCTTGTGCCTGTGCTTCTTCTTCCAGCCCGAGTTCTTCGAGCTCTTGTTCTTCCCACGCTTCGCGCGCTTGCTCGGTGCGTAGGGCTCGCGAGCCGTCGGCTTCAACGGCGCCTTGGCCTGCCAGGCTCCGCCTGAGAGCGCAGCCCGAATCTCGTTGTTGAGGCGAACCTCAAGTCGGGAGTCGGAGGCCACAGTCCGCCACTCATAGAGCGGGTTGAATTGATCGTCAAAGGTCGCTGGCTCGGAATCCTCGACCTTGATCAGGACCCGACACTGGACCTCCCAGTAGTCGCCTTGGTCCACGATCCGCGCTTCGATCTCTCGCCGCGTTTTCTGGAACAGGCTTGTGTCCTCGCCGATCAACGCGCGGATCTCGCCGTGTTCATACGACGAAGTCTGCACGACGCCGTATCGATTCACGACGTGATAGGCAGTGTTGAACACTCGACGGAACTCACCAAACGCGACCTCGTGGGTCACGTTGACGGGACTTTCGATTCGTTCGACTGGATAGCTGTTGGCGCACCCGCTCAGGGCCGCGACCGACAGGCCGCCCAACAACAAAGGGAGGAGGAGCTTTCGCATGGGAATCCCCACTTCTCACGATGCGCACGCGAGAGAGTCCCACGGTAGATCCTGGCGGCTTAACGATCAAGGTGGGACCCAAAGATTCATCGCGAACCACTCCCTAGGGAGCGAAGTCTAGGGCTCTCGAGGGCCCGCCCCGGCGCTCCCAACCGCCTTCTCGAGGGCTCTCAGGAGCTCCTCGACTTCAAATGGCTTGGGAATGAAGTGCGCCCCCTCCGCCAGAAGACGGGAGACGTCGGCTTGCTCGCCGTAGCCGCTAAAGAGGACCACCGGCAGATCGGGACGCTTGGTTCGCAGGACGCGGAACACCTCTTGCCCGCTCTGGTCTGGGAGGACGAGGTCGAGCAGCACGACGTCGAAGGTCTCGTTGAAGGCCTCAATCGCCCCTCCCCCGGTCTCGACGAGCTCAGTCTCAAACCCCTCGAGTTCGAGGAGACGAGCGGTCGAGCGACCGACGTGGGTGTTGTCGTCGACGATCAGGACTCGGACGGTCGCCCGCGGCTGAGCCGCCTCCTTGGGCGCCGACACCACGGGAAGCACGAGCGCCGCACGAGTCCCCTCCGCTGAGCTCTGGAGCTCCAACCGACCCCCATGGGCCTGCGCAACTCGCTCCACGAGGGAGAGTCCGAGGCCCGTTCCTCCCTCCTTCTTGGTTGTAAAGAAGGGCTCCCGAGCGCGATCGAGAACGTCGGCTGGAATCCCAGGGCCGCTGTCTTCGACCTCTAGCCAGAGCTCCCCCGCCTCACTCCTCGCGCGAATTGTGACGCTCCCGCCACCCTCGCCGAGCGCGTCGCGGCTGTTGAAGGCCAGGTTGAGGAGCGCATTCTCGAGGGCTCGCCGGGCACCCTCCAGGACGGGCAGACCCTCCTCGACGACGACCTCGAGCTTCGTGCCCTCGGGCAGCGCGCCCTCCAAGCGCTCGGAGACAGCGCGAACCAAGGACCCGGGATCGGAGATCCGACCCAGGGGTTGGCGTTGGTCGGAGAGCTGCTGCTCGCTCAACCGACTCGTGAGGTCGTCGCAGCAAGCTAGAGCCGCGCTGAGTTGGTCCACCGCAGGCACGAGATCGGCTGGAAGCTTGGCGCGGAGGGCCTCCTCAGCAGCGCGTGCCGCCTCGAGGGCCCCAGCCAGTTCGTCCGTGAGTGACGAGCTGACCGTCGGGAGCGGAGGAGTCACGCGACGAGGGAGAGCCCGATTCCCCGCGAATGGGCTTTGGGGAAGCTCCGGTGGGGGGGAGAGATTGCGAGTCCCAGCCGCGGGCAACAGGACTTGAATGCAAGTCGCGAACCCAGGCTGACTCTTCACGACGAACGCTCCCCCGTGGTTCTTCACGATTCCATAGGCCGCCGCCAGGCCGAGGCCACGTCCGCGGCTCCGCGTCGAGAAGTAGGGCTCGAACATGCGCTCCTGAACCGCCAGAGGGATCCCCGCCCCCTCGTCGCTGACCTCTAGGACCACGTATGGCCCGGCTGCAGCGGGGCCATCCTCCTCAGGAGAGAGTCGTGTTCGGCCAACCCGGACGACGATCTGCCCCTCCTCGCCCGAGGCCTCGACGGCGTTGCTGAGCAACTCTTGGAGCAGCCGGCTCAGCTGGCGCCGGTCGCCGACCACCTCGTCGCGCATCGTGTCGCTGTTGAAGTCGATCTGAACCAAGGGAGGTGCGCGGTAATCCGCCAGGCAGTCGGTGACCAGATCGGCGAGACGCAGACGCTGAGCGTCGTATTTCCCGCCCCGAGCGTACGAGACCAGCTGCAGCGAGAGGCGACTCGCGAAGTGAGCGGCCTCCTCGATCTCCCCCAAAATGAGGTCCGTCTCCGCCCAGGGCGGCTGGCTGCGGCGCAGCACGCTCAGGTGGCTCAAGACGCCCGTCATGAGGTTGTTGAAGTCGTGGGCGATTCCTCCTGCAAGCGTCGCCGTGGCCTCAAGACGTTCTGCTTCTCGCTGGGCTGCCTCGGCGCGGAGGGCCGCCGTCCGGTCTCGGAACAAGACGGCCAGTTGGCCACCCCCGATCGAGAACACGTTGACCTCCAAGACCCCCTCCTCGCGCCCCACGTAGGCCAGCTCAGGGCCGTGGTAAGCACCCCGACTCCCCGCCAAGGTCTCCTGACACGCGCTCAGGATCGCCTCGGGCTCCTTCAAGCCCAAGACCTCCTCGAGCGGTTCACCGAGCAACTTGCGATCGCCGAGGAGCTCCTTCGCGGCCGGATTCGCGACCGCGACGAGCACGCGCTCCCCGTCTTGAACCGTGAAGAAGGCGCCGATCGGCGCCTGGTCGAAGAAGGCCGAGAGGGTCGCCTGCTGCTCACGAAGGCTCTCCCGGTTGCTGTCGCGCTCTCGCTCCGTCGCCGCCAACTTGTCGAGGAGACGCTCCCCCAGCAGGTAGGGCGGAGGCGGCGCCAAGTTCTCGTAGCGATCCGCGACCGCCGCGATCCGGGCCTCGAGAGCGTCTGGCTCCGCCATCACGAACGAGCAGGTCTTGTCACCGCGAGCTCGGCAGCTGATCTCGGCGGACTCGAGCCTGATCCCAAACGACTCGCTGACCCAGCCCGCCGAGTAGCCCGCGCTCATGACGCATACCGGGACCTCAGACGAGCGCCCGGCGCTCAGGAACGAGTCCGCCTCGAACGAGTGGAGGTGGTCGTAGTGCAAGTGTGGCTTGACCATTCCAGGGTCTGAGTCCGGGTGAAGCCGAACCCGTGCCCAGCCGGTGTAGGCAAAGTGCACCGGGCCGAAAGAGAGCCGTCGCTCGCGCTCCTCGACGCCCACCAAGATCGCCTTCGCGTCGGAGCGCCCGATCGCGTGCGCGAGGTCGTAGAGGACCTCCCGCGCCGCGTGCTCGCTCTCCTCCTCGTCAAGGAGTGAGCCGAGAACTT
The DNA here is from genome assembly GCA_016765095.1 of Planctomycetota bacterium. GTDB lineage: Bacteria > Planctomycetota > J058 > J058 > J058 > NORP233. The sequence goes on from JAESQQ010000247.1 coordinate 6,956, forward strand.
CTCGAAAGCGCTCCAGGAAACGAAGCGAAACCGAAGCCGCCCGGACGAGGATGTAGCGCTCGTCGCCGATCTGGACCCGAGCCAGTCCCGGGCTTTGCTCGGGGTGCGTGAAGCTCGGACGCAGACTCTCCTCGGCGTCGAGGAAGACCTGCGCGAAGCTAGGGCCAACATCGACGGTCTGAGGAACCTGCTCTGGAGGATCGACCGAATCCACGCCTAAAGCCTAACCAGCCAGGCTGAACTCTGCCCCTCTTCTGTGCACAGCGCTCGGTGTTAGAGGCGCCCTCTCTGTGAAGCAGTCACGAAGATCGCCGATCGCCGGAGGAGGCCCAGCGGGTCTGGGCGCGAGCTAACCCTCGAGCGAGGCCACGATCCGCGGCGCGACGGTCTTGATCAAGGCCACAAACTCAGGCGCCACATGGGACGCGGTCTCCATGACCTCTTGGTGCGTCAAAGGCTGAGGGGCGATTCCAGCAGCATGGTTACTGATCAGCGAGATCCCCAACACGCGCACCCCAAGCTGTCGGCAAGCGACGACTTCGGGGATCGTCGACATTCCGCACGCGTCGCACCCGAGCAGGCGGAGCATTCGGACCTCAGCGGGGGTCTCATAGCTCGGCCCCGAGAGGACGGTGTAGACCCCCTCCTTGAGCTCCAAGCCGCGCTCGGCGGCCGCCTCGTTCAGGAAACCGCGAAACTCCAAGTCATAGGCGGCGGACATATCGGGGAAGCGCGGCCCGAGGCGATCGTCGTGGCTTCCCATGAGCGGGTTCTGGCCAGTCAGGTTTATGTGGTCGGTGATCGTCATGAGATCGCCTGGCTTAAACTCGGCGTTGATCCCGCCCGCGGCGTTGCTGACGACGAACGCCTCGACCCCGAGGCGCGCCAGAGCCCGCACAGGAAACACGACTTGGCTCGCGTCGTAGCCTTCGTAGAGGTGGAACCGCCCTTGAAGCGCCACGACCGGAGTCGGGTCACCGCCGCCGGGGAGGTTCAGCCCACCCACGACCAGGCGCCCGGCGTGACCTTCGACGGTCGAGACGGGGAAATACGGCACGTCGGCGTAGGGGACGAAGAGCGGATCCTGAATCTCGTCGGCGAGGCCCCCCAGCCCAGAGCCGAGAATGATCCCGAGCTTGGGGACGGCTCGCTCGCCTAGGCGGAGGCGAATGAAGTCACCGGACAGGTCTAGGTGCTTGACGAGTTCGGGGTCTTGGCCGCGGTTGCTCACGGGAATCTCCTCGGTCGGGCGGGGATCCTACTGCGAATCCTGGAGGGTGAGCAACGCGGAGAGGAAGGTTAGATGGCCAGGGCCACGACCGCTGCTAGGCCGATCAGGAGCCCGCCCTCGAGGTAGCCCGCGTTGACGTTGCGGTCCTCAGCGATCTCCTCCTTGAGCGTCCGTCCGGTCAGGAACGCGCCGTCGATCACGCGACGCGCAACGACGACGAGGAACAAGCCCATAGCGGCGTAGAACGCGAAGCGCTCGAGGTGATCGGCCCAGGAGACGAACGTCCCAGCGCTCCCGCGCATCAGGACAATCCCCAGAGCTATGAGGTTGCCGCCGTAGGCGATCCCAGCCGCCGGATTGTCTGCCTCGAGTTCGGCCAAGAGGTCGTAGCCCGCGAGGCGTTGATAGAGGAACGCGAACCCGATCAGGCAGGCCAGCCCGAGGAGGAGAAACACGACGGTCGTGCTGAGCGTCGCTCCGACGGTCTCGCCTGCGTCGCCAGAGATCGCCCCCGCCACCACGAGCGCCGCGCTGACGTAAGTCCCGAACTGGACCGCTCCCATGCCGACGTTGCGGTCGCGAACGATCTCGTCCTTGACGCTGAACCCTCGGAGCACGACTTTGTCGAGCACGATTCGAGCCGCGTTGAGCACCAGCACTGCCCCCAGAGCCCAGAGCACGTCGAACCCGAGATCGACCAAGAAGTGGTCGAGCACCACCTCCTCGCCTTCGAGCAGCGAGCCGTCCTGGTGAATCGCGCCCAAGAACACGATCAACACGCCGAGGTAGTAGCCAATCAGGCTAATCCCGAACGCTGGATTGTCCTTGGCTGTCAATTCGTCGTCGGTGTCGAAGGGCGTCAGGAACCCGAGCGTCACCTTGGCGATCAAGAGCACGAACAGCGCCAAGACCACGTAGCTGAGGTCGACCAAGAGCTGGATATCAAAGGAGTGCACGAGAGCCGCCTACTTTCCGTAGCTGCTGCGACGCGAGCCGCGAGATCCGCGGCCCCGCGAGCCACCCACAAAGACCGTCGTCGAGCCCCGCCGTGCGTAGCGAGTGCCGCGGTAGCGCCGGCCGCTCGTCATGTAGCGAGTCCGCACGTAGCCCCCGTGTCGCACGTAGCGGGACCGAGAGTAGATCAGAAGAGTCAGGCTGCCACCGGAACCGTAGCGGTTGTGCCCCCAGCGGTCACGGCCCCACCAAATGGGCCCGCGTCGGTGGTAGCTCCTGTAGTCGCTGCGAGAGTAGCCGGGGTAGTGAGTGCCCCAAGCAGTCCCGACGAGAACCTTAGTCTGGGAGTGGTCGTTGAAGACCCACTTGTCGTTCTCCCAGCTCCCATACGCCGTGTTGCCGACGTAAGACATGCCCGCGGGGGCGGGGTGGGCCCGCTCGGTCTGGTCCGTGAAATACCCATAAGGCTTCTGGGCCACGGCCGTCCCGAGCCCCTTTTCGAGTCGCTTGTATTCAGCCGCGTTGACCTTCGTCCAGGTCCGCTTCGTCTTTGCGCCGGGCTGCCCCCGGATCGCGGTCACGGTCAAGAACTCTTGGTGGAAACTGACCTCGTAGCCCTCCTTGATCTCCATGTCGACCAAGACCTTCTCGTAGCTCCGGTCGAGATCAGTGATCTGCTTCTTGAACGCCGCTATGATCGAGCGGCCCTTCGCGCGCCGCTTGTGCACGAGATCAACGCTCCGAACCACCCGAGCGGGATCAATCTCGCCGAGGGGGTTCTTGAGTTCGAGCAGAGCGCGCTCACCCGCGCGCTGGGCCCCGCTCTCGACCTGTGCGAAGGCGACCGTCCGTCGCTTGATCTCAGTCGCGTTGAAGGCGTAGCGAGTCGCGCTCTCCTCGGCGCTCGCGGCGACCGCCGCGAATCCGAACGACTTGAGCGCCTTCAAGTCGCGCTCGACTTGGGGGCCGTAGGTCGAGCGCTTGCGAATGAAGGTCTTGAGCGCTTCGAACTGTTGTCCGACCTGCCGGCTCTTGGCCATAGCGCGCGAGCGCTCAGCGCCCAGGAGGTTGCTCGTCTTTATGACCTCCTTGGCTGCCTTGAGGGACTTCTCACGAGCCTTGGCCCCGAGGTCCTTGTGCTTCGCAGCCACGGCCGCCAACGCAGCCCCACACTTCGTGAGGTGCTCGCGCCATTGCTCGCGAGCCAGGATCGGCTCGATCTCGGGCGTCTTCTTGGCGAGGTCGCTGATCGCGGTCGAGAGGCGCGCGTTTGTGGCCTTGTCTGCCCCGAGGCGCTTGCCGAGTTCCTCGTAGGTCTTCGCTGCGCGGGGAAGGATGTCCGCCAACTCCTTGACTCGAGCCGCCAAGTGGCTGACCGACTTGGTTGCCTCCTCACGCTTCTTGACCAACTCGTCGAGGATCTCGTGGATCCGAGCCTCGTCGTCTCGGCTGTTCTTGGCGACGAGCGGCGCGACCTCGTCCTTGATTCGCTTCTCCACGGTGACGAGGTCCTCGAGGGCGAGCTGGACCAGGTCCTCCCAGTGCTCGCTCTTGGCGGTCTCCCCGAGGAGGTCGCCGTTCTTCTTGAGCTCACTCCGAATCTTGTTCTGGAGCGCCTTGAGCGAGGCGAGGTCTTTCTTGGCCAAGTCGCTGTCGCGCTCGACGATCGCCCGGGTCTCGGAGGGGAGACGATTCTCAAGGTAGGTCACGACCCCCCCGAGGAGGAGCAGTGTGGCCAAGCAGCCGAGGATTGCTTTTGCGGTTCCGTTCATGGCTGCGGATCCTAAACGTAACTCCGGGGAAGCTGCGCTTCTTCAGATCCCCTATCTTTCGGGTGGGACCCGGTTGGGACGAGGGATTTTGCGCCTAAAGACTCCAAATCGGGAGCACGACGGCCACTTGGCCCGGCTCGATCTCGACGGTTCCCCCCAACTGGCAAGCCGTCCGGCAGCTTAGCGCGACCCCCTCGAAGCCAGCCGGACCAAGCTCTTCTAGCGGCGGGCGATCCACGGTGTCGTTCACGATCAAGGCGACGCCGCTCGGACGAAGCTCTGCCTTGAGGACGACGGTCGTCCCCGAAGGGGCGCGGGCGGCGCTGTCCTCCAAGAGACCCAGCAGACAGAGGATCGCAGCGTGTTGGAGGTCCCGAATCGCTGGGAGCTGCCCCTCGGCCTCCTCGAGCTGATAGCGAAGCCCAGCGTCGCGGAGCTGAGTGCGAGTCAAGAGGAGCGCGCGGCGGAGAATCGCGCCCGGCGCCACGGGATAGGGGCCTTCGCTCCGCGGCCGGGGGGTTAGCTCCGAGAGCGTCCGGGTGATCTCCAAGATCCTCTCGGCCTCGCTCTCAGCACCGCTCAAGAACTCCTCGAGGCGTTCGTCCTCTGCTATTCGACGCGAAACACGAACGTAGTTGAGGACTCCCGAGAGGGGGTTGTTGACCTCGTGCACGACTCCGCCCGCCATTTGCCCGATTCGACGGAGCACCTCTTGGCCTGCGCAGGCGCCGGACTCGAGGGACGCAGAGTCCAGCCACAGGGACCAGCCCTTCTCACCGGGAAGCTCCACGACGCGTCGCCAGCCGCCCTGCTCGTCGCCGAGCCAGAACGGCGGGGCCGTCTGTCCTGCGGACCAAGCCGCCTCGACCGCCTCGATCTGGGAGGGCGAGACACGCTGAAGGAGGAGCTTCGGATCCAGGACGATCTCGTCTGGGTCGAGCCCAGTCCAAGCCTTGATCCGGGCGCCGACGGCGACCAGCACACCTTGGCGCCGGCAAACGGAGACGCCGGGCAACAGATCACCCGGCAACAGATCACCCGGCAACAGATCACCCGGCAACAGATCAAGAGAGGGTTCCCCCTGGCTCACGCGCTAGCTTCCAATCGATTCCCGGGGAGAGTCTCAACGCCCACGGCGTCGAGAATACCTAGGCTCACCCAGGCCCCGCCAGACCAAGCGTATTTGCCTGAGCGACGGGGGCGCTTGACCGGCCGGAAAGGGTGGGCTACACCGACCCCCCCAGACGGAAAGAGGTGAAGGTGAAGGTGCTCGTTGTCGGCAGCGGGGGACGCGAACACGCCCTCTGCTGGAAGTTGGCTGCCTCCCCCCGGGTCGAGAAGGTCTACGTCGCCCCTGGCAACGCGGGCTGCGAAGCCGTGGCCGAGCGCGTGGATATCAAGGCCAACCAAATCGAACCCCTGGCCGGGTTCGTCATCGCTAAGGAAATCGACCTGACGGTGATCGGCCCGGAGGTCACCCTCTGCGACGGGTTGGTGGACCGCCTCGCCCGCTTGGGGCGCAAGGCCTTCGGCCCCGGCAAGGACTCCGCTCGCCTCGAAGGCAGCAAGAGCTACGCCAAGGCGCTCTGTCGCCAACACAACATTCCGACCCCCGACTTCAAGGTCTTTAAGGACCGAGAGTCCCTCGAGCGATACCTCGAGCGCGCTGGGGGGCGTTATCCGCTCGTCCTCAAGGCAGACGGATTGGCTGCCGGAAAGGGCGTCGCGATCTGTCACAACGACGAGGAAGTCGACGAGCACCTGACCGCCTGCTTCGACCGACACGCCTTTGGCGCGGCGGGAGAGACGGTCCTCGTCGAAGACTTCGTCAAGGGAATCGAAGTCAGCGTGCTGGTGATCACCGACGGCCAGACCCTGGCCGTCCTCCCTCCGGCGCGCGACTACAAGGCCGCCCGGGAAGGGAACGAGGGGCCCAATACCGGCGGTATGGGCGCCGTCTCGCCAGCCCCGATCGACCCCAAAGTCATGGCCCGGATCGAAGAGAAGATCCTCGTCCCGACGGTCCACGCGATGGCCGTCGAAGGGCACCCCTACGCCGGGACGCTCTACGCCGGACTGATGCTGACGCCCGCCGGCCCGCGCGTCCTGGAATACAACGTCCGGTTCGGCGACCCCGAGACCCAGCCGACCCTGGCTCGCCTCAAGAGTGACTTGTTCGAGCTGCTCTGGGCGGCGACCAACGGGGAACTCGATCAAGTCGAGATCGAGTGGGATCCACGTCCCGCGGTGACCGTTGTCCTGACCTCGGGCGGCTACCCGGGCAAGTATCCCAAGGGGTTCCCGATCACAGGCGTCGATCTCGCCGAGCGCGACCCGAACGTGATCGTGTTCCACTCCGGCACGGAGCGGCGCGGCGGAAGGCTCCTCACGGCAGGGGGTCGCGTGCTCGGGGTCACCGCGCTGGGCGACACGATCGCCGACGCCCGTCGCGCGGCCTACGCCGCGGTCGACAAGATCAAGTTCGAGGGCATGGTCTACCGAAAAGATATCGCCGCGGAGCTGGAGTGAGCAAGACCCCTGCGGAGGTCGCAGCCGCGCTCGAGGCCAGCCTCGAACCCCTCGGGTTCACACCGCCCAAGAAGCCAGTCACGATCGAGCACCCTCGCCTCCTGAGGGCCTGGGTCCGCAAGACTTGGAACACCAACCGCGGGGTGGTCCTCCTCGAGGCCCCCCCCGGCGAAGACGTGGTCGTGCTCGGCCAGGCTGCCAAGTCGGCCCTCGCCAAGCAGCTCGGCTATATCTTTTTCGTCTACGGAATTGGGCTCCAGTTGGTCTGGGTCGGGACCCAGCTTCGCGGCGAGGGGAGCGCGCCAGAGGACGCCAAAGGAGTCAGCACTCCCAGCGACCCGACGAATCCCTACCAGCCGCCCGCAGCCCCCCTGCAACGCCGAGCGCCTGGTTTTGGCGACCTCAGCAAGGGCGTCGACCGCTTCGACAACCAGTGGGGGATCATTCAGAGCGTGTTCTGCTTTGACCTCGAGACCGGCGAGCGCTGGCAGGGACGAACCTGGGGACAAGTCGTTACGGGACGCTTCCAAGACGCGATCTGGGAGACGCTCAAGCGGCTCAACGCCAGCTAGCTCTGAGCCGGACCCGGAGATACCGGTGCAGGTGAATGTAGGGGCGGGGTTTAC
>JAESQQ010000248.1 GCA_016765095.1 Planctomycetota bacterium
GCCCGCGGGAGGGGGTAAACCCCTCCCCTACGAAAGCAATGGGGTGTACCGCAACTTGTGATGGCGAACACTAGGGGTGACGGCGGAGCTTCTTGAGGAGAGGCCGCTCGCTCTCGTAGACGCGCTTGATGCCGTCACCGAGGGCAGCCTCGACGACGCGCACGTCACGTGCGAGGCGGATCAGGCCGCCCGGCTCGATCGAAGCTGCCTGGTCGCTGCCCCACATTGCGCGATCGAGGGTGATGTGTCGCTCCAGGAACGTGGCTCCGAGCGCGATCGCTGCGACGCTCGTCTGGAGCCCGGTTTCGTGACCGGAGTAGCCGATCGGGTGCTCGGGGTAGGCCGCCTGGAGGGTGTGGATCATGCGCAGGTTGAGCTGGTCCGGCCGGCAGGGGTAGGCGCTGGTGCAGTGAGCTATGGCGAGCGGGTTGACCTTGAGGTCCTTGACCGCGGCTTCGATCTGCTCGAGCGTCGACATGCCCGTGGACATAATCGTGGGGCGGCCTGTGGCGGCGATTCGCTGGCGGAGACCGACGTCGGTCAGGCAAGCCGAGGCGATCTTGTAGGCGGGGACCTCGAAGGCTTCCAGGAAGTCGACCGAAGGCTCGTCCCAGGGCGAGGCGAACCAGGCGATCTGCTTCTGCTTGCAGTAGGCGTCGACCTGTCGGTACTCGTCTTCTCCAAACTCGACGCGGTAGCGATAGTCCAAGTAGGACATGATTCCCCAGGGCGTCTCGCGCTGGACAGCTTTCATGTCCTCGGGGACGCAGATCTCAGGCGTCCGCTTTTGGAACTTGACGGCGTCGCATCCGGCCAAGCAGGCCGCGTCAATTAGCTTGCACGCTAGCTCGACGCTCCCGTTGTGATTGAGCCCGATCTCTCCGATGATGTAGGCCGGTTGACCGGTGCCAATGCTGCGCCCCTGAATCTCGATTGTCGTCATGGAAGAAATCGTAACCACAATGCGCTTGATCGCGATCATCCCCGCGCGCGGAGGGTCGAAAGGGATCCCCGACAAGAACCTCCAGGAGATCGGCGGGATCCCGCTCGTCGCCCGGTGCGTCGAGGCCGCCCTCGGGTGTGGCCGTTGCGAGCGGGTCGTCGTGACGACCGACTCGGAGCGAATCGCGGACGTGGCCCGCGCGGCCGGGGCCGAAGTCGTGACCCGACCGGCCGCGCTGGCGGGAGACTCAGCGACTAGCGAGAGCGCCCTCCTTCACGCGCTCGACGAGCTCAACGAGCGAGGCGTGAGAGACCCTGACGGGGTCCTGTTCCTCCAGTGCACCTCACCGCTGACGACCGCCAGCGACCTGGCTGGTCTCGTCGAGTCCTGGGAAGAGGCCAACGCTGACGTCGCCCTGGCCGTGGTTCCCTCGCACAGATTCCTCTGGCGACCTGGGCCCGACGGCTCCCTGCGAGGAGTCAACCACGACATGAGCGTCCGCCTCCGCCGCCAAGACCTCCCTCTCGAATACCGCGAGACTGGGGCCGCCTACTTGTTCAAGACCGCTGGGTTCAGGGCGGCCGGACACCGGTTCTTTGGCAAGGTCGTCCCTCACGTCTTGCCCTCCGAGCGGAGCGTCGACGTCGACGACCTCCTCGACCTCGAGCTCGCTCGCGCCCAGCACACTCAGGCCTCGCGCGGCGAGAGCCCCACCGCGTTGCCCAAGAGCGTCAGCCTAGTCGTGTTCGACTTCGACGGGACTTTGACGGACAACCGAGTCCTCGTCGACCAGGAGGGCCGAGAGGCCGTCAGCTGCAGTCGCTCGGACGGAATGGGGATCTCCCTCCTGAGGGCGAGCGGAGTCGAGGTGTTCGTGATCTCCAAGGAGCGCAACCCGGTCGTGCGAGCTCGCTGCGAGAAGCTCGGGATCGAGTTCCTCCAAGCGATCGACGACAAGCTCCCAGTGCTCCAAGCCCTCGTCAGCGAGCGCGGCTACGAGCGCGCCCAGACGGTGTTCGTCGGAAACGACGTCAACGACGTCGAGTGCCTCGAGTGGGTTGGGTGCGGAGTCGCTGTCGCTGACGCGCACCCACGCGCGCTCGCGGCCGCTGACCTCGTCCTCGAACGAAGCGGTGGACAGGGCGCGGCTCGCGAACTAGCGGATCGAATCCTGGGGTGCCCCGAAGCATGAGCGAAGGCGCGCTCGCCTACAGCGAAGCGCTGAGTGGGGCGCTCTGGGACTCCGCGTTCGCGCTGCCCGACTTCGCTTGGAGCTACCGGGGGACGGACCTCCGCCGGGGGGCGGTATGCGAGGCCTACTTCGCCCTCCGCGACGACCTGACTCTCCAGGCAGCCTTCGCGGGTCAAGGCGAGGCCCCTCGACAACGAACCCCCTTCCTCAACGCTGCGATCGCGCGCCTGGTCCGGGGCCGCGGGACTTGCGCAGCACCTCCCGCCTTCGCGCGCCAGCGCGGCTGGCTACGCGCGGGCGGAGCCGGTCTTAGCCACCTCTGGAAGCGGGCCCAAGTTCGCCAGGGGGGGCGGTCCGCGAGCGGGGGCCCGATTCTGATCCAGGTTCGCCATCCCAAAGCGCTGCGGACTTTGGCCCCCCTCCTCGAACTCCTCAAGGGGCGATTTCGCTTTGGCCTGAGCGCAATGTCGCCTGCGGAGCGGGCTCCGCTTGAGGCTGCGCTCCAGACTCGCGACTGGCCAGCCGAGGCTGCTCCGCTCGGGCGCTACGCGCTCCCCGGCTTGGCTGGGCCCGCGCTCTGGGCAGAGCCACGCCTCCAACGCGAATTCGACCTCCACCTGGCCGAACTCTCCGCCTGCCGCCCCAAGATCCTGATCCTGGTCGAAGGCAACAGCCGCCTTGACTCCCTCGCCGCCTCGGCAGCGCGCTCAGTCGGGGTCCCGGTCCTCTGTCTCCAGCACGGCTGGCCGCCACGGCTCCACGCAGGCTTTCGCCAGTTCGAGCTGAGCGCCTTCTTGGCCTGGGGGGAGGGCTTCGCTCGCCTCCTGCTCCCTATGAATCCCGGGCTGCGGACGATCTCGGTCGGAAACGCTCTGCTTGCCTCGACTCGAACTCAGCCCCAAAGCGAAGGTCAGCTACCGACGTTTTTTCTCCAGAGCGTCTGCCACGGGATCACCAGCAAGGCGTTTGAGGGCTTCCTGCAATTGATCGAGGCGACCGCGCAGCGACGCCCGGTCGCGGTCCGCTCTCACCCGTCCTACCTACCCTCGGACGCGGTTCGCCGTCGACTAAGCGCCCTCCCCGGGTTGCGTTGGCGAGACGTCCCCGTGCCCCTCTCAGACGTCCTCGCCGAGGCTCGGGTCACGATCGCGATTCACTCGACGACGATCCACGAGAGCGTGGCTGCAGGGGTTCTGCCTTTGGTGCTCAACGTCGACGGGCTCCCGCCGCTCCAACCCGACGTCGTCGCGGCCGGAGCTGGGGTCGAGGCTCAGACGCTCGAAGCCGGCGTGGCGCTGGTCGAGCGAGCCTGCAGCGACGAGCGCTGGCTGAGAGGGTTCGCACCCAAGCTGGCTGCGTTCCGAGACGAGTTCTTCGTCGCGGGCGGAGCCGAAGCCGCCAAGCTCGGCGCCGACGCGATCCTTCGCGAGGCGGGCCTCGTGTGAGTGAGCCAGAGCCGGGGCCAGAACCGGGGCCAGAACCGGAGCCGGGGCCCGCCAACGAGGACACACCCGAACCGCCGCCCGCGGATCCTCGCTACGCCGAGTGGCTCAGCTCTGAGGCCGAAGACCTGGAGTCCCGCGCCCTGCGGGGCGGCGGGCTGAACCTCGCCGTTCAGGGGGTCCGGCTCGTGGTCGAGCTCGGCTCGCTTCCGATCTTGGCCCGACTCCTCCTCCCGGCGGACTTTGGGGCGATCGCGCAAGCGACGGCGGTGACGGGGTTCTTGGTCCTGTTCAAGGACCTCGGGCTCTCCGTCGCGACGGTCCAGCGCAAGCACGTCACCCACGGCCAGATCAGCGCCTTGTTCTGGCTCAACCTGGCGCTCGGGCTCCTCGTGGCGGCGCTCGTGGCGGGCTCGGCGCCTGCCTTGGTCTGGCTCTACGGCGGCGATATTCGCCCCGGCCAAGTCGCCCTCGCGCTGGCGGGAGTCGTCCTGTTCGACGCCGCCGCGGCTCAGCACCTCGCCCTCCTGCGCCGACGGCTGCGCTTCGGTTGGCTAGCGACGATCCAATTCGTCGGCGTGATAGGGGGGATCGTGGCCGCGCTGGGGGTGGCCTACGCGGGCTGGGGGTTCTGGGCGCTCGTGCTGCGCGCCGCCGTGACTTCGGTCCTGACGCTGCTCCTGGCCTGGGTCGCTTGCTCCTGGCGGCCGGGACGATTCAGCCGGGACCAGGTCTCAGGGGACATGATCCGCTTCGGCGGGTATGTGACCGGAATCGAAATCGTCGCGCACCTCTCCAAGAACGTCGACAACATCCTCATTGGACGAACGTACGGACCGGCTGCGCTGGGCCTCTACACGAAGGCCTACTCACTCCTGACGCTACCCCTCAATGCGATCAATGGACCGCTGGCTGCGGTCGCCATGCCCGCGCTGAGCCGAGTCCAGGACGAGGCCGAGGCCTATCGCGGGCTCTTCCTGCGCGGCTGCCGCCTCGCCCTCCTGGCTCAGATCCCGCTCGTCGCGATCGCTGGCCTCTGCACCGAGGACCTCGTCTCAGTCGGTTTGGGCGACCAGTGGACTGGAGCGGTCGAGCTGTTTCGGGCCCTGATTCCCGCGGCCCTTGCGATCACGACGGCCCCCGCCACGACCTGGGTCTTCGTCTCCTCGGGCCACCCCGATCGGAGCCTCCGGGCGAGCGTCACGGCGCTCCCCTTCGTGATCCTCGGCTTCGTGATCGGCCTCCAGTATGGCCCTGTAGGTGTTGCCTGGGGCTACTCGGTCGCGATCTGTGTCGTGCGTGTCCCCACGATTCTGTATGCCTTCCAGCCGACTTCGCTCCGCCTGCGCGATCTCGGAGCCGTCCTCTTGCGACCCATGATGAGCGCTGCGCTGGCCGTGGGCGCGGTCGTCGGGGTTCGCCAGCCCGCCTTGGCACCTCCCGGCTTGGGGCGGCTCCTGCTCGAACTGACGACCTTCGGCCTCGCCTACGGAGCCTGTGTAGCTTGGCTGCCGGGCGGTCGCGCCTACCGCGGTGAGCTGGGGGCGGCTTGGGCGCTAATGCGCCGGCACGGATAGGCAGCGCGAGTGCTCGGGCCCCGTCACGGAGGTTAGAGTCGGCCCCCCCCGGAGGTGCCCATGTCCGTTTCTCGCGTCGGTTACTACCGCGAGCCCACCGTGCACGGCGACCAAGTCGTGTTCGTGTGTGAATCGGATCTCTGGAGCGTGCCCCTCTCGGGCGGCCTCGCGCGACGGCTGACGTCGAACTACGTCGACGCCCGCAGCCCGGCCCTGTCCCCTGACGGGAAGTGGCTCGCCTTGGTGGGTCGCGAAGAGGGCCTGAGCGAGATCTACGTAATGCCCGCCGAGGGGGGACCGCTGACGCGGCTGACCTATCAGGGCGCCTACTGTTTGGTCACGGGCTGGACCCAGGACTCGAGCCAAGTCCGCTACGTCGGCCACGCCGAGCAGGCGCCTCGCCAGGGATCCCGTCCCTGGGTGGTCTCGCGGGAAGGGGGCCCGCCCGAGCTCGTGGCCGTCGGTCCGGCAGACCGGCTCGTCGAAGGACCCGAGGGGGCGCTCTTGCTCGGCCGCAACATTGGCGACCCCTCCCGTTGGAAGCGCTACCGGGGCGGTCGGACCGGCTACTTCTGGATCGATCGGACGGGCGAGGGGGAGTTCGTCGCCCTCCCGACCTTCGGCGGGAACCTCGCGGACCCAATCTGGATCGACGACGAGATCTACTTCCTCTCCGACCACGAGGGGCACGGAAACCTCTACTCGATCACTCCCACGGGCTCTGATCTCACTCGGCACACCCACCACGAGGACTTCTACGCGCGAAACGCAAAGTCGGACGGAAAGAACGTCGTCTACCAGTGCGGCGGAGAGCTCTGGGTGTTCGACCTCGCGCTCAAGGCCAAGCGCAAGCTGGACGTCGAGGTGGCCTCTGCCAAGCCCCAGCTCCGGCGGAAGTTCGTCCCAGCGACTCCCTACCTTGAGAGCGCTGACGTGCACCCCAAGTCCCACAGCCTGGCGCTCGGGGTCCGTGGGAAGCCGTTCGTGATGGGCAACTGGGAGGGCGAGGTTCGCCAGCTCGGGGTTCGCCACGGAGTCCGCTACCGAATGACGCGCTGGCTCCACGACGGAGAGGCACTCGTCACGCTCAGCGACGCCGAAGGGGAAGAGGCCCTGGAGATTCACCGCCTCCCGCCCCCCGACCCCAAGAGACCTGAGGCCGACAAGGAGAAGACCGGCAAGAAGGCTGACAAGAAGAAGGCCGACAAGGAGAAGACCGGCAAGAAGGCCGACAAGAAGAAGGCCGACAAGAAGGCCGACAAGAAGGCCGACAAGAAGAAGGAACCGCCGCTCCTAGAGCGCTTGGGAGAGCTCGACCTCGGCCGGACCCTTATCCTCTCCGTCTCGCCGACGGCCAACGCCGTCGTGATCGCGAACCAGCGACTCGAAGTCCTCTACGTCGATCTCGACACGAAGAGCCTCAAGGTCCTCGACACGAGCGAGTACGGGCGAATCCTGGGGCTCAGTTGGTCGCCGGACGGGCGCTATGTGACCTACGGGTTCCGCGGGAGCGCGCGGACCTCACACGTGCGCGTGGTCGAGATTGCGACGGGCGAGATCCACGAGTTCACGCGACCCGTCCACCTCGACACGGCTCCGGTCTTCGATCCCAAGGGTCGCTACATCTACTTCATTAGCTACCGGACCTTCAACCCGGTCTACGACCGGCTCTACTTCGATCTCGGGTTCCCCGAGGGCGGGCGTGTCTACCTGGTCACGCTTCGTAAGGACGTGCCCAACCCGCTCCGACTGCGGCCCCGCTCGATTCACGGAGACGACGCCGACGAGAAGGACGCCGACGGGGAGAAGGACAAGAAGAAGAAGAAGGACAAGAAGAAGAAGAAGAAGGACAAGGAGAAGAGCAAGGAGTCCCAGGCGGAGAGCGACGCGACTTCCGCCGAGGACGGCGCCGCCAAGAAGGGCACCAAGGACTCAGACGTCGACCCGATCAAGATCGACTTCGAAGGGATCGCGGATCGCGTCCTGGCGCTCCCGATTCAAGAGGGGATCTATGGCCAGGTCGAGGCCAGCGAAGACAAGGTGTTCTACGACCGCTGGCCCGTGGAGGGCACGATCGACGACGAGGCCGAGGACGACGACGAGGACGAGGACGCTCCCGACGGGACCCTCTACACCTTCGACCTCAAGACTCTCGAGGAAGAGCACTTCGTCAGCGGAGTCGCCTCTTGGGGCCTGGCCTTGGACCACAAGACCCTGATCTACTCCGCGGGTGGCAAGCTCAGGGTCGTCGCAGCAGGCTCCAAGCCAGAGTCCGAGGGCACCAACCGCAAGGGAGGTTGGATCGACCTCAGCCGAGTCCGGGTCGCCGTGCAGCCTGCGGCCGAGTGGCGGCAAATGTTCCGTGAGCTGTGGCGCCTTCAGCGCGACAACTTCTGGACCCAAGACATGTCGGGGATCGACTGGGAAGAAGTCTATCGCCGCTACCTGCCCGTCTTGGCGAGGGTCGCGACACGGACCGAGTTCTCCGATCTCGCCTGGGAAGTCCAAGGCGAGCTCGGGACCTCTCACGCCTACGAGTGGGGCGGCGATCACCGCCACGGCCCCCGCTACCCCCTTGGTCACCTCGGAGCCGACCTGCGCTGGCGCGACGGCGCCTGGCGAATCGAGCGGATCCCGCGCGGTGACGGTTGGGACCCCGAGGCCTGCTCTCCGCTCAGAGAACCTGGACTCGACGTCGCGGTCGGGGACCGGCTCCTCGAGATCGAGGGTCAAGCCCTCTCTGCGGAGCTCTCGCCGGGAGAGGCGCTCGTCCACCGGGCGAACGCCGAGATCGAGGTTCGCGTCCAGCGGGGCAGCGAGGACCCTCGCCGCCTCGTGATCAAGACTCTCGACGACGAAAACGCGCTCCGCTATCGCGACTGGGTCGAGACCAACCGAAGCGCAGTCCACGAGCAGAGCAAGGGGACCGTCGGCTACCTGCACGTGCCAGACATGGGCCCCGTGGGCTACGCCGAGTTCCACCGCTACTACCTGACGGAGTTCGATCGCCAGGGCTTGATCGTGGACGTCCGGCGAAACGGGGGGGGACACGTCAGTCAGCTCTTGCTTGAGAAGCTCGCCCGGCGCCGACTCGGCTACGACGTCCCTCGCTACGGGAAGCCCGTCCCCTACCCGGAGGACGCGCGCCTCGGACCCGTCGTCTGCCTGACCGACGAACACGCCGGATCCGACGGGGACATTTTCAGCCACTGTTTCAAGCTGCTCGGGCTCGGCCCCTTGATCGGGAAACGAACCTGGGGAGGCGTGATCGGAATCTGGCCCCGCCACCCCCTCGTCGATCGCTCGATCACGACCCAGGCTGAGTTCGCGTTCTGGTTCACCGACGTCGGCTGGCGAGTCGAGAACTACGGGACCGAGCCCGACATTGAAGTCGAGGTCACCCCCCAAGACTGGGCCGCCGGTCGCGACCCCCAGCTCACCAAGGGCCTCGAGGTGATCGCCGAGTTGATCGCCAAGGAGGCCCCTGCGATCCCTGATTTCGGTCCTCGCCCGAAGCTCAAGGCCCCTCGCCTGACCCGCGGCTAGTGCTGCCCATCACAAGTTGCGGTCCACCCCAATGCTTTCGTAGGGGAGGGGTTTACCCCCGCCCAGCCCCCAGACCTTGCCGCTCGGCCTCTCTGGAGCCTCCCGC
>JAESQQ010000249.1 GCA_016765095.1 Planctomycetota bacterium
GCGGGGTTTACCGGTTTACCCCCGCCCGACGTTGCGATCTGTAGGGTGCGGGGTTTACCCCCGCCCGACGTTGCGATCTGTAGGGTGCGGGGTTTACCCGGTTTACCCCCGCCCGACGTTGCGATCTGTAGGGTGCGGGGTTTACCCCCGCCCGACGTCTGTCCAGGAGAGCCAGGCGCTCTGCACCCTTGGCTAGGCGCCCTCGGCCGCTTTCTCCTCGCCGTCTTCGCCAGGCTTCGCAGCCTCCTTGGCAGGGGGATCGCTCGCGGGGGCTTGCTCTTCCTGGCGGGCCTCGGGGCTGCCCGGCTCGAGTCGCTTGGCGAAGACCATTCGCCCTGCGTTGCTTTGAATCGACGAGGTCACGACCGCCTGGACCTGCTTGCCCTTGAACTTTCGAGCGCCTTCAACGACGACCATGGTCCCGTCGTCTAGGTAGCCGACCCCTTGCTTAGAGCCTTCGCCGGGCTTGACGATTCGCAGCGAGAGCCTGTCGCCTGGAATGTAGATCGCTCGGCTGGCGCGCGCGATCTCGTTGAGGTTCAGGACCGGGACCCCCTCGAGTTCACAGACCTTCTGGAGGTTGAGGTCGACGGTTACGAGCTTGCCTGCGCGCGCGCGCGCAGACTCGATCAGGCGCCGATCGACTTCGTCGTCCGTCTCGCCGTAGCCCGCTTGAGGAAACTCCAACTCGACCGACGGAAGGCCTTGGAGGACCTTTAGCTTGTCGAGACCACGCCGGCCTCGGACGCGGCGGTTCTTGTCGTGGGAGTCCGCGATCCGTTGCAGCTCTTCGACCACGTAGCGGGGCACGACCAAGGGAACCTCGAACACGCCGACTCGGGCCAGGTCCACGATTCGGCCGTCAATGATCGCGCTTGTGTCGAGGATCAGCGCCGAGGGTCCGCTCACTTGGCGCCGGAACTCGACGTAGGGCACGACGAAGCGCAGGTCGCCCTTGGTCCGCAGCAGGTAGCTCGGCCCGAGGTAGCAGAAGATCAGGGTCAGGCAGAGTCGGATCCCGTTGAGCTGCCGCTTTCCGTTCTCGCCTGCGAAGTCGCCCATAAGCGACACGATCCCAATGAAGAGCTGGCTGGCGAGGAACCCGATCAGGAGCCCGAACACGATCGCGGAGACCGTCGAGATCGAGCTCCGCCCGACCGCGGCCATGTCGACGAAGATCACCAGAAGCCCGATCATGCCGCCGATCAGGAGGGCTGGGAACTCCAGGTTCGCGACGTCGCCGATCCGCGCCAAGTAGAGCCCAAGCCCTGCCGCTGACAAGAAGAACATAGCGCGCAGCGTCAGCAGCGGAATGTCGAAGGTCGGCGTCTCTGGAGTCACTGGGAGTTCCGCTACATCTTCTCGAAGAGGCCGAAGAGCTGCCGATGCTCACGCTGAGCGTAGCGATCGGTCATGCCCGCAATGTAATCGCACACGCCCCGGTGGGCACCCGCGCGCTTCACCCACTCCTGGTACTCCTCGGGCAAGAGGTGCGGCTTGGCAATGAACTCCACGAACAGCCGCTCAAGGAGCCGCTGCCCCTTCTCGACTGCGCGCTTGACGCGCCAGTGGCGATAGACCCGCTCGTGAAGCAGGGACTGGAGCGCGACTTTATTGCGCTGAACGGGCTCCGAGAGACCGACCAGGGCCGCGGAGGCCCCCCGAACCTCAGAGAGGGACGAAATGCTGCCGGAGTCGAGGCGGCGCTGCGTCTCCTCGATCAAGTCCTGGATCTGCTGGCGGCGGAGGTAACGAATCAGCTCTTGGCGGTGAACGCGCTCCGCGGTGTCCGCGTCCTTTCCCGTGGTCTTAAAGAGCTCGAGGACCGCCTCCTCCGCCTCGTCCACGGCAGCGATTCCGCGGAGGTCGCTGCGCTGGATCAGGCCGGCCTTGAGCGCGTCGTCGAGGTCATGGTGGTCGTAGGCGATCGAGTCGACGCAGTCAGCGACTTGAGCCTCAAGGAGCGGGCCCACGTCCTGCGCAAAGGTCTCGGCGTAGCCCAAGGCCCGGCTGGTCTCCGTGTCGCGCCGCTTCCAGATCCCCTCGCGAACCTCGTAGGTCAGGTTGAGCCCGCGAAACCCGGTGTGGCGCCGCTCAAGGAGATCGACCAAGCGCAGCGCCTGGGCGTTGTGCTCGAATCCCCCGTGCTCCCCCATCAGGGCCCGCAGGGCCCGCTCGCCCGCATGCCCAAAGGGTGGGTGCCCAATGTCGTGGGCGAGCGAGATCGTCTCGGCGAGGTCTTCGTTGAGGCACAAGGCGCGCGCGACGACGCGTGCGATTTGTGCGGCCTCGAGGGAGTGAGTCAACCGAGTCCGGTAGTAGTCGCCCTCGTGATTGACGAAGACTTGGGTCTTGTACTGGAGGCGGCGAAAGGCGCGAGAGCGAACCACGCGCTCGCGGTCACGCTGGAAGGGCGTCCCGTGGGCCGACTCTGGCTCTTCGTGAACGCGGCCGCGGGTCGCCCCGCTTGGCATGGCATAGGCAGCGAGTTCCCTCGCCTCCCTCGCCTCGAGCTCAGCGCGCGCGAAGATCACCCGTCACCTGCTCTCCCAGCGCCCCTCGCGGGGCGGGCCTACTCTTCGAAGGGCTTCGGATCGAACTTGTCTCGCTTCTCTTCGATCTTGGCCCAGTCGTCCGCGTCGGCCATGCCGTCCTTCTGCTCGGAGATATTGGGCCACTCCTCCATGTATTTCTCCTGGATCGGCAGGTATTCGGCCCACTTCTCGGGGAGGTCGTCCTCGCTAAAGATCGCCGTCGTGGGGCAGACTGGGACGCAGGCGCCGCAGTCAATGCACTCCTCGGGGTGAATGATCAGCGTGTTGACGCCCTCGTAGAAGCAGTCGACAGGGCAAACGGCAACGCACTCGGTGTATTTGCAGTTTATGCAGGGTTCAGCCACGACGTGGGTCACGGGAAATACCTCCCTAGGAGTGGTGGCGCCAGGATCGGCGAAGGCCGGCATGATAACGCCGAGACCCCCCTCCGGGCAGTAGGCAGCGCGAGCTGGCCCAAAGGTCTTGGAAAGGGCCCTCCCACTCCCCCTGACCGCCTCCGGCTCGCAGGGGAGCCCGCCGAGAAACCACCCAGGGCCTATAGTGGCGGGGCAAGGAGGACCTCGTGCCTGCTCCTCGAAAACCACGCAAGCAAACCGACAAGGACGCCCGGCGGGGCGCAGCCTCGGCCGCGAGCCGAGGCAAGAAGGACGGCAAGATGTTCTTCGGGGCCAGCCCCGAAGAGCGGGAGGGCCTCCGCGACACGAAGGACAAGAAGGGGATCAAGCTCTCGGACTTAAATCTCGGCGCGACCGTCGACCGCGACTCCCTCAACGCCCCCAAGAAAGTCGGCGAAGCCCTGAGCCTCATGGACATGGCCATGGGGACCGACGAGTTCGTTCCTGATCGCAAGACCCAAGCCAAGCAACGCCGCGCCTCGAGCGCGCCGGGAGGCCAACGACGCCCCCCGGCCCGCCCCGGCGCGAA
>JAESQQ010000250.1 GCA_016765095.1 Planctomycetota bacterium
CCCTTGCGGGCGCGGGCGTCGATCGCGCCGCCGTTCTCGTAGAGCGCGCTGTCGGCTATGCCCGTCGCTTTGGCGAGGGTCATCCGGCGCTCGAACTCGTCGGCGAGGTCGCGCTGGCCGCGGTCGCGGAACAGCGTCGCGAGGCTGGCGTAGACGCTGGCCTCGTCTTCGTAGGCCTGGAGCCGGTTCTTGGAGCCACCCGCGAGGGCGGCTTCGAGCGCAGCCCGGGAGCGCTTGCGGGCGTGGCGAGCGAAGGTGTCGGTCCGGCCTTGGTAGGGATCGTCGGCGTCGTCGGCGCGCGCTCCGCGCAGCGACCAGTCGACGTCGGGCAAGTCGGCCAGGAAGGGCTCGCTGCGGCGATCATCCTTGTAGACGGCGTCGAGCTGTTCGCGCCGACGTTGCTCATAGCTCTGGAGCAGACCGTTGACCTTCGTGTCGAGTTCGGCGTTGCCCTTGGCGGTCAGGTGGTTGGCGTAGCCCTCGATCGAGCCATAGCGCTTGATCAGGTTCTTGGCGAGGTTGGGGGTCTTGGCGAGGTTCTTGAGGGCGGCCTGTCGCTTGTCTTCCTCGAGCTTGGCCTCGACGGCGAGCTTCTCCATTTTGTAGGCGAGCGCGGCCTCTGACGCGTGGAGCGGACCGTAGAGGTAGTCGCGGTAGTCGATCCAAGCCTGGTGGTAAGCGTCGCTCGCGGCCCGAACGCCCTCGGGCTTCGCCTGGGGGTCGTTGACCGCGTCAATGAACCTCAAACCAGCCTCGCCGAGGGTCTCGCGCGCCTTCTCGAGGTCGAGCCACTCGTTGGCGCTGATGTCCATTTTCTCGGCGAAGTAGAGCACGACCGCCAGCTCGGCTGCGGTGTAGAACCAGCCGCCAAAGCGCGCCAGGCGACCGCCGCGGAGACCGACCTTGGCCAGGAGACCGACCTTGCGGGCCTTCTTGAGGTTCATGACCCACTTCAGGCCCTGGACACCCGTCCGAACCGCGCCGCTCGAGATCCCGAGCGCGCCGAGCGAGATCGCGAACGCCTTGCCCTCGAAGCGACCCTCAACGAGGGCTGGAAGCGCGAGGCCGGCGGCGAGCACGAGGTTGGTCTTGAGCATTCCGTTGACGAACCCCGGACGCACGTAGCGCTGGAGGTAGCGGACGTAGGCGACCTCGCCCACCCGGGCGCCGGCCACGAACAGACCGTACTGCTTGTAGAAGTCGGTCGTCATCAGGCCCTCGAAGAACTCCTCGATCCGAGCCTTGTCTCCTGTGCCGGCGACGACGGCGAGCTCCTTGAGGAACAGCGCCATTCCAAAGTGAGCCAGGCCTCCAGCCTCAGCCAGACCGCCGCGGCGAATGCCCTTCCAGTCGAGGGTCCCGTCGGCGCGGCGGAAGCGCTTGAGCGTCTCGGCGAGGGCCTCGGCCGGCTTGGCCAGGCTGCGGAAGTAACGCGCCCGTGCTTCCTTGCTGATCACGCCCTTCTCGACGTTGGTCTTGGTCGCGTCGGGCCGCTGGAGCGAACGCTTCATCATTTCGTCGACGGCCAAGAGCTCGATCGCCTTCCGCTCGCTGACGCCGTGCTTCTTGGCGAGCTCGAGGGCGCGCTCCCAGCCAGACTCCATCGTGCGTTCGAGCGAGCGGCGGGCCTCGTCGTTGGTGACGACCTCACCGAATCGATTCTGGACCGCCTCCAGGTTGCTGACGTGCACGCCGCCAAGGTTGGCGAGGTCTCCTGGAATAGTCAGCAGGCGACCCTTGTACCTGTCGAGGAGGCGAGCGCCCTCCGCGGTCTCGGCCAGGTTCGCGCCCTCGGTAATGATCTTGCGCTTGCCCTGGTGGGTTCCACTCCCGGCCAGCTCAGGAACCGTGCTCTCGTTGAGAACTTGCCCGAGCGCGTTGTAGCCGACGATATCGACCTTCATTTTTGAGACGTCGCCGTTGAGGGTGAACTGCTTGGCCATCTCACCGTTCTTGAAGGTCTTCAGGTCGTGCTTGCCGGCGCGCAGCGCCTCGACGTCCTTCAGCCAGGCCTCGACTTCAGCCTGGGTCGCGTTGGCGCCCTTGGGGTGCTGGAGGAGCCCGGGGCGCATTTCGCCGTCCACAAACCACAGCTCTTGGATCCCGATCACGCGTGAGCCTTCGCGCACAGCGGCCATGCCAAAGCCCTTGCCGACCTCGCCCCAGCCCTGGCTGGCGACGGTCGCGCGCTTCAGGTCGAGGCCCTCTGCCTGGCCGGCGAGCTTGCTCGACATCCAAACGCCCTCGCCCGTCGAGACCGCGCGGTACTCGATCCCGCCCCGCGGGGAGATCTCCCCGTTGGGCCCCAAAATGACCTCCTTGCCGCTGACGCCAATACTCGGGTTGCCCTTGCCGTAGGTCTCGGACAGGACCTTCATTTCGGGGGCCTTGGTGTTGACGTCGCCGGCCTGAATGTCGCTCCCGAGTCC
Organism: Planctomycetota bacterium; assembly: GCA_016765095.1. Classification (GTDB taxonomy): domain Bacteria; phylum Planctomycetota; class J058; order J058; family J058; genus NORP233. The sequence continues at coordinate 2,430 of JAESQQ010000250.1, forward strand.
GACTCGCGCGCCACCGCTCGTGTAGCCGTTCCCGAAGCTGCGCATCATTTCGGCGCGGTTGAGCGCCTTGCTCGCGGGGTCGACCCAGTCCCCGACTTTGGATCGGAACTGAGTGCCGACTTTGACGACCTGGCCGGCGCCGATCCCACCCTTGGCGCCGCGGAAGCTCTCACCCGAGGAGGCGTCCCCCGTGATCGCGAGCTTGGCGTCCATTTTCAGCGCGAGGGCGTAGACCTCCGCACCGAACACACCCTTGTGGAGCCGAACGCCGCCCTTGTTCGTCTCCGTGCGGCCACGGTCGACGCCCTTGCTCTCGGTGGCGTTGGCGTTCTCCGCGAACCCGATCCGAAACCAGGGGAAGCGGATCTGGGTCCCGTCGGAGAGGGTCACGGTGAAGTGACCGCGACGAACCATGCTCGGCTTGAGCGCGAGCTCGATCTCGGCGTCGCTGTAGCCGAGGAGCTTGGCTCGCTCTCGCATGGCGGTCTGGGCGTCATTCGCCTGACCGCGAGCCTCCTCGAGGAGGCCGTCCATTTCGGCCCGAGGCAGGATCCCCGGGAGGGTGTCCTGAGCGGAACCGACGCTCGCGAGGGCGAGCAGGAGTGTGATCGTGAGGGGAGCGCGGCGCATGAGGAACTCCTTACGCGCAGGGAGGATACGGAACAGGGGGGGGACCTGCCAGGGGATTTCGGGGACGATCTCGAGATCCGTCCCAGCCGGGACCCTGGCCCGACGCGAAGCGCTTTGGGAGCTAAAGGTTCCCCTTGACCTTGCTCACGAGCTGAAGAAGGTGCTTGAGCTCGAGGAACAGGACGCGGTAGCCGGAGAGGAGCACCCCCTGGCCCGGCCTGAGGTTGTGGCGCAGCCCAGCCGGGAGGCGCTCCTTCTCTAGGAAGGTCCCGTTGCGTGTGTCCAGGTCGACGATCCCCCACGACTTGTCGAACATGATTCGGCAGTGCGCCTTCGAGACGCTGACGTGGTCTACGACCACGTCGCAGACCCTGGCGTCCCGCCCAACGGTGACCCCGCTCTTGCTCGGGACGATCACGTGCACCCTCGCATTGCCGACTTGCCGGCTTCGCTGGAGGTGCATGATTCGCGTGGCGGAGATCGCTTGGGTCATGTCGTTCGACGCGTGGGCTTCGAGGGGTTCACTGAGAACCTGGTCCTCGGCCTCGGTCGGAACCTGGACCAGAAAGGCCGATTGGGTCGCGAGATCGGACGCGTCGACAGCCTGGAGGATCTCCACGACGTCGCGGAGCCGGCGCCCCTCGGGGATCGGGAGCAAGACGTCGCTGACCATGGCTGGGACTCGGGCGCCCGTGGCCAAGAGTTCGTAGACGTCTTCGGGCGCGAGAAAGAGGGCACGGTAGGAGGAGAACTCGACCACCATTCCGCTCGTGATCGGGAGCGCCCGGCCGGCCGGCATCCGACGGCCTTCAATGAAGGTTCCGTTGGCCGCGTCAAGATCTGCGAGCGACCAGCCGCGCACGCCCACGCGCAGCTCCGCATGGCGCTTGCTGACGGTGTTGACGTCGATCACGACCCCCGCTCCCTGCTTGCGACCCACGACCAGAGCCTTGGTCAAGCCCGTGCCCGAGACGGACTCGTTTCCCTTGGGGGCCAGGTAGTGAACCCGTGCGCCGCTCAAGTCCTCCTGGGCGAGGATCTTGAGCCGCTGCTCAACGAAAGTCCGCCGCTCGCGCACGCTCGCGGGCAGGAGCGGAAGCTTGCGGGCGCTCTCTGGCAGCTCGAGCAAGAAGGAGCTGGGATTGACGGCCAGGAAGTTGTCGCGCGGAATCGAGCGCAGGACCCCGACGAGGTCCCCCCAGAAGATCCCCACGGGGGGGAGAAGGAGCGAGGCGGCGAGGTCGTCTGAGGCAGTCAACCCTTAGGTTTTGGGCGCAAGAGGCGAGAACGTCAAGCTCTTGGTGATTGTTCTCGGGGAGTCCGAGATCAGGTGCTGTAGTTGGCGAAGTGCTCGGCGTAGTCCTCCATCGCAGCCACGATCACCTCTTGGGCGGCTTTCGCGCCGTAAAGCCCGTCGACGGTGATCGCCTGATCTCCCTCGGGGTCGAGCTTGTAGGCGAGGACCACCCGCGGGGCGTCGGGGCCCGGGGTCAGCCCGTGCCAGGGGTGGGGACGCCAGCGGGAGAAAGTGGTCGCCATAGTTCCTCCAAGGAAGAAGGGAGTATCGGCTCACGAGGTGCACAGGTGGAGCGCGCGCGCTCCAAGAACGTGACTGCCTGGACTCAAGAGACTGGCTTGTCAAGAGTTAGGGCCCCGGAGAGCGCGTTGCGCTGAGGTCCCTCAACACCACCCAGGAGACCTCAATGAAGGCCACGCACTCAATTCTCGGACTCGTCCTTTGCCTGTCGCCGGCGCTCGCCCTGGCCGGGGATCCGGTCACGCTCTCTTCCCTCGACCCGGACTTCACGCCCGCTCAGGCGACCAAGCTCCGCGACGCGCTCGCCGTCGCGAACCGCGTCCTGACCTCCAACGAGTTTCGGACCGAGCTCTCGGCCATGGGGAGCTTTCAGTATTCGAAGGACGACGGCGCGGCGGTCCACAGAGCGCTTCTTAACCGGACCCGTTCGCTCCGCTTCGACGCCGTCGCGAGGTATGCGTTCCGAGTTCGCGTCGGTTGGAAGGTGTTTAAGCGTAAGAGCAAGATGATCGCGAGCTCTAGTCACGGGAGCGGGAAGATCACCTTCAACACGATTCGAATGCACGAGTTCGGCGCGAACACCTACGCCGGAACGATCGCGCACGAGCTGAGTCACATTGCGGGCTACCGCCACCGAGGCAACCGCAAGACCCACCGCAACCTGCGCAGCGTTCCCTACCGAGTCGGTGAGCTCGTCCGCCGACTTGCCAAGGGCCCGCTCACGTTCAGCACCGCTGGCAGTTCCACCAGCGCCGAAACCACGGCGATTCCCGGGCAACGGGGGGCCGTCAACATCCTGACCGGCAAGCCCGCTGGGCCCGGAGTGGCTGCGGTCCCCGCCCAGCCTGGTCAGCCCGCAGCGAAGAGGACTCGCCGGAACCCGTGGAGTCGGCTCCAGGGTGCGGTTCGACGCCTGTTTCGTCGCAACCGGGACCGAAAGCTGCCCCCGGCGCCGGCGATCGTCGACGAGCTCCCGAGCGGGGACCTCGAGCTGCACGTGATCGACCTCACGGCTCACGGCGAAGCGCTCGTCCTGCGGACTCCGAGCGGGAAAGTCGTGCTGATCGACGGAGGGCACAAGGGCACCTCGGGCCACGTCGCGAGCGTCCTCCTCGCAATGGGCGTCGAGACGATCGACCTCATGATCCTGAGCCACAGCGATCCCGATCACCTCGACGGGCTCAAGGCGATCGCGAACAGAGTCTCGGTGAAGCGCTTCTGGCAACCGGCCTACCCTCAGGAGGGCAAGCGCGCCAAGAAGATCCGCGCGCTGATCGCAGCGTTCAAGGGACCCGAGGGAACCTCGACGGTCGTGGAGACCGTGCGTCGCGGCGCGACGCTTGAAGTCGACGGCGTGGACCTGCGAGTGATCGCGCCCTTCCGCTCCTTGATCACCGACGCGAAGTCCAACCACAACGCAAACGGGATCGCACTGGCTTCGTCCCGTCTTGGCGCCAGCCCTAGGGCTTGCCTGAGCCAGACCCGAGGCCTAAGGGGTTGCTGAGGAAGCGGTTAGGGCTGCATGATCAAGTTGGATGATTGCCCCGGGGCCGACCGGCAGGGAACCTGGCGCCAGCCTGGGAGGGCCAACAATGTCCAACTCGATCGCGATCCAGACTCGTGGCCCCGCCCGCTGGCACGGCTTTGAGTTGATGGACCAGCCTTGGTGGCCGCGCATGCTCCGGGACGGTGCGACCAACTACCTCCGAGTTCTCGTCAACCACCTACGTCCGTTCGAGGTTGCGCTCCCGGCCCTTCGGGAGGCACTCCAGGCTGGACAGACCACCCGCATAGTCGACCTCTGTTCGGGGGGCTCGGGTCCTTGGGAGACCATCTTGCCCGGCCTGAAGGCTGAGGTCGACCCGACGATCGAAGTCCTGCTAACCGACCTCTATCCCAACCAGGCGGCGGCGGAGCGCTGCGCGCTCAACTCCGGGATCCGCTACGAGCCCGAGCCTGTCAACGCCCTCTCGGTTCGCCCCGAGTTGGAGGGACTTCGAGCGATCGTGAATGGACTCCACCACTTCCGCCCGGAGGACGCCCGTCAGATCCTTGCAGACGCCGTCTCACACGGACAACCGATCGCCGTCTTGGAGCTCCTCCAGCGCACGTGGCGAGACGTATTCTCAGTTCCACTCGTGTTTCTGAGTGTCCTGTTCACGATTCCCCGAGTCCGCCCGGTCCGGATCTCGACGCTGTTCTTGACTTACGTGCTCCCGGTCCTGCCCTTGGCCATGGCTTGGGACACGTTTGTGTCGACGCTTCGTTGCTATCGCCCAGAAGAACTCCTCTCGATGGCTGAAAGCGTCCCAGGTTCCGAAGCCTACGTTTGGTCTGCCAAAGCTAGCCGCTGCGAGACCACCGGCCTCCCTGTGACCTACTTAGTTGGCTACCCCAGGGCAACTCAAGACGCGCGCCAGAACGCCCTCGCTTGCCCAGCGGGGGCGCCCTGCTAGGCGTGAACTGACTCCCAGAGAGTGGAGGCGGGACACTCCACCGACTCGATCTGACCCCGGATCCGATCGGTCGCGCTCACTCAGCCCTGACTCTCCCCAGCGCCCCTCTCCCCCGCTTTCCTCCGCCGGACCCGGATGGTCGGTGATCCATTGGCCAGTAGCCGGAGGAGGTAGGGGGCAGATGGGGCTCGACGGTCCAACTGGATTCTCGTCATGCTGCGGAGGATCTTCCTCAAGGCCGGGCTGAGTGTCGCCGGAATCTGAATCGGCCTCGAGCAGAGCGCCTGCAGCAGCTCGGGGAGGGTCAAGTTCGCGAAGGTGCGTCGACCCGACGCGGCATAGCAGGCGACGAGGCCGAGCGAAAACAAGTCGCTCTGGCAGTTCGCGTCCCGGCCGCGCACCTGTTCAGGCGCCATGTAGGCGGGCGTACCGTGGCGTTCGTCGGCCAGCGTCAGGCTGCGATCGCAGGTCAGCTTTGCGAGCCCGAAGTCGACCAGAACCGGCGCTCCAGGCCGGTTTCCCCGCAGGACGATGTTGGCTGGTTTTAGATCCCTGTGCACGAGACCGCGGCCGTGAATCGCCGACAAGGCCTGCGCCAAACGCTCCACGAGAAGCCAAACGTGATGTTCGCTAAGGGGCCCGTTCTTCTCGATGTATTCCTCGAGGGTCTCGCCCTCCACAAACTCCATGGCTATGTAGTCGAACCCGCCCTGACTCCCGTGTCCGCAGATTCGAACAAGGTTCTCGTGTTCTACCGAGCTGAGTGAGTAGGCCTCGCGTTGAAAGCGGCGGCGAAGGCGATCCGTCGTGTCCAAACCGCTCCGGGCTTGGGTCGTGCGGACCTTCAGAGCTACCTCAACCTTCTGCTCATGGTCAAAGGCCCGATAGACGACACCACATCCGCCACGTCCAATCTCGCGCTCGATCTCATACCGCCCGAAAGCCCGCCTGCGTCCCCCCGGGATGACCAAATCCAGGACGTCACCTCGGTTGCGAAGGTGGAGTTCGATCTTGGAGGTCAGGAGGCTCATTGGAAAGGGCTTAACCAAGAAGTCACGGGCCCCAGAGGCGTTCCCGGCCATGATCGCCTCCTCACTGTCGCTACCGGACGCGATGACGGTCGGAACGGGCGGCGAGAGGGTCGTTGCGGCTTCGACCACCCGAAGGCCGCTCCCGTCGGGCAGGCAGAGATCGGTCACGACGAAGTCAGGGCGCTCAAGCCTGATGGACTTGAGCCCAGCCTCAACGGAGCCGGCGGTCTGGACTCGGTGTCCGCGGCTAGCGAGAGCCTCCTCGTAGATCTGGCGGAGACTCGCGTCGTCTTCAACGACGAGGATGACTGTCATGGCTTGTTCCTTCTGCAAGGCTACTCGGCTGCGCAAATCGCGTGCGAGTTGCGCATGGCCCTAACCTCTTCCGCAGGGTCCAAAGCGCGACTTGAAGAGCCGTCCCTGGGACACGTAGGCCACGGTCACCTCTGCTTGAACGAGTTAGACCGGCCAGGCCCTTGCTCCAGAAGGGCCGGAGGTCAGTCACCCATGGCGGACATCGTTGTGATCGAGGACAACACAGTCACTCGCGAACTATGGCTCGAGATCCTTCAGCTGAAGGGGCATAAGGCTCGCGGCTATGCCTTGGCACAGCAGGCGCTCGACGCGATTCAGTCGGAGCCCCCTCAGCTCGTGGTGGTCGACCTTGGACTCCCTGACATGTGCGGGCGCGAGGTGGTCACAGAGATCCGACGTGAGTTCTGCGAGGCTCGCCTTCCGGTCGTCGTCGTGTCTGGGAGCGAAGCCGAACACGACATGCTTCAGGCCTTCAATGCGGGAGCGACGGACTACCTGGTCAAGCCGGTGGGGCCGGCCGAGTTGTCCTCGAAGGTTCAGCTCCACCTTCGCCACAGCGAACGTCTGAGCAAGATCACGCTCTCGTCCGACTACTGCCCCGGCAGCCTCGCGTGTGGGAGATACCTCATTGAACACACGATGGGAGAGGGCACCTACGGCGTCGTCTATGCCGCCCGCGCCGTCGAGAGTGGTGAAGAGGTCGCACTCAAAGTTCTCAGGAGCGAGGCTCCCATCGACCGGAGACGGTTTCTGCGGGAGTGCTACACGCTCGCGGGGCTGGACCATCCAGGCGTCGCTCGAGTCGTGGACTTCGGCGAGGAAGATGGCGTGCTCTTCCTGGCCATGGAGCGCGTCGTAGGGTGGACCGTCGAGAGGTGGGTCCTGGAGCATGGCGTCGCAGACGAGAGGGAGACTTGGGAGCTCGCTATGGGTCTCGTCGGAGCGATCGAGGTCCTCGAAGGCTGCGGCGTCCTCCACAGGGACTTAAAGCCGGCCAACATCGTTCTGCGTGACGGCGAGATCAGCGACCCGGTGCTCATCGACTTCGGTCTCGCCAAGCGAGCGTTCGATATCGGCCTGACTTCCCCTTCCGTAATGCTGGGTACGCCAGGCTACATGCCTCCTGAAGTCCTATCTGGAGACCCGTTGGACTCGCGTAGCGATCTCTATGCCCTCGGGATGGTGGCTCGCTTCGCCGCCACGGGTCAGGAGCCCTACCCCCACCTGTACGGGTACCAACTCCTCGAGCGAATGGCTCGGTCGGCAGTGCAGATGCCAGACAGGTTCAGTCCTTCCTTCCGAACTCTCCTCATGGACTTGACAGCGCTGGATCGGGACCAGCGGATTGGCTCAGCTCAGGAACTAAGAACTCGCCTCTTGGCGAGTCCTCCCGCGGGCGGACCCCAGCGGTCCTCCGCTCGACTCAGACCGTCAACCGGCACCGAGAGAGCGCGGTCGATCAGGACGACTCTTGCAAAGGAGACCGGCGGCGTTCCGAGCGGGACGAGAGCCTGCGAGACGGCCGAGGTCGAGACAGAGCTGAGCTTGTCGCCGGCGAGGAGAGTGGAGTGGGGGGTTGGTAGCGGCCAGGGCTGATGATGCCTTGGGGGTCGAGCGCTTCCTTGAGCGTCCGGGTGACCTCCCAAAACACCTGGGAGCCCTGCTGAAGAACCTTGACGCCCCGCGGGCTGGTTCGGTAAGGCACATAGCCCGAGTCCATAAGGACCTGCATCAATGCGTCGTAGCAAGCGCCCGCGCGGGCCACTTCTTCTGGAATGCGCTTGTCGAAGGCCAGGTTGGTGATGCAACACATGGCGCGTGGGGTGATGAGGGTGAAACTCACGAGCGATTCGAATCCGAAACGCGTGTAGATCGGCTCAAGGAGGTTGACGACCGCTCGAGCGTCTCGACCTCGCGCAGGGAGCATAGGCGAAACCCACATCAGCCCGGCGTGGGCGCCGATCGAACTCCGCTCAGCCGGTGGGTCGTCCCCGCGAACTCGCCAGGAGGCCCCGGGAAGCGCGCCGTCGTTGGGGATCCCCTGGAGAATCTCAACCAGCATTCGGGCAGAGGCGATCTTCTCGCCAAGGCTCGAGCCGAGGCCGAACCAACCGAGCACTCGCCGGACTTGGTCTAGGCGTCGGAGGCGAGCGTCGTCCAGGAAGAGCGGCCGGTAGCCGCCCCCCAGCATTCGCTTGAGTGCCCGTCGCGCCGCCGAGACGGTTTCGCGGGTCCCATAGAGGGCGCCAGCCACGTTCCAAGCCCCGACCCCGTGTTCGAGGCGCAGCTCCGCCCGGAGCTCAGTCGGCAGCGGGGTCTGGCCCTCGGCTCGCTCCCAGGGGTAACGAGTGCGACCTGAAATCAGGCGCAGGTCGTTGAACACATGCACCGAACTGCAGAGGACTCCCTCTCGACGGAGGCGCGCCAATCGGTCGATCAAGTCCTCCAGATCCTCGTCCTTGGAGACGGTGATGACGAAAGCCTGAAAGCGCTCTGGCTCCGGCATGAGCCAGAGGCCAATGCGTGTGACGATTCCCAGCCCAGACTGGCAGAACAGACCGTCCAAAGAGGGACCGACTCCGTAACGATAGACCCGAGCCGCCTTGGCGTTCTCGTAGTGCCCAAAGCCCGTGCGCAGGATCCGCCCGTCAGCCAACACGACGTCCATCCCGCAGGTGTGCTCGACGTGGTCGCCGTAGGGAGTGTGACCAAATCCGCGGTCGAGGGTGTTGCCCACTAGGCTCGCCTCGCGGCCTGCGCCGGTCACATCTGCCCAGAGCCCCGTTCCGTTCTGGCGCAAGTGATCGCTGAGTTGCCCTTGGGTGACTCCAGGCTCGATCACGACGTAGCCGAGTTCGAGATCCAGCTCCAAGATCCGATTCATACGTCCCAGATCGACAATGGCCGCGCCCGACTGGGGGGCACATGCGTCGCCATAGCCCCAGTTCCTTCCTCGTGAGATGGGGTAGAGCGCGACTCCAAAACGCGACGCGATGCGCACGATCTCCTGGACCTCCTCGGTCGAGTCAGGGCGTAGAACGGCAAGCGGACGGGTGCTGCTGGTGCCTGTGGTTCTCGAGAGGCGGTCTCGGGCCGAATCGTCGGCTAGGACGTGCTCTGCTCCTAGAACCTGCCGCCAGGCTTCCAAAGCCTCAGCGCCTACAGCCCGATCGCCTTGGCGGAGCCCTCCGCTCTGGCGGTGCAGGCGGTCAGAAGAAGCTTCGAAATGTGTCGCAATGGCTGGCATGGCCCGTCCTCTCGCTTGGGGCGCGGAGTATGGGAATCGCCAGACCCGAGCGGAATCATCCAACCGGATGTATGGACCGCCCGAGGACAACTTAAGTCGCTCTTGGGAAGGACGTTATGATTTTGGATTGTTCCGGCAAGTCCGATCAAAGCCCAGCCTGTGCGCTGGAAGCCCTGGCGCCGAGTCAGAGACTCATGGCCCGAGCAAGCTCGGTCCGACCTCCTACGTTCACCTTCCGATAGACCTTGCAGAGGTGCACGCCGACCGTGATAGGAGAAATCCCCAACCGGTGGCCGATCCCGCGGTTGCCGAGGCCTTCAATCGCGAGCTGGGCGACCTCCCGCTCTCTGGGGGTGAGACGGGCCTTCTCAGCAACCTCCTCGAAGCTGTCGCGTTCGGCGGCCAGTATTTCCAGCACGACCATGGCCTCGTCGCCGGACACTGAGGTGACCACGACCCGCAACGCACCCTCGCCAAGCGGAATCCAGTGCTCGCCCGAGGTGCCCTCGAGAGCGGTGGAGGCTCCGGTCGCAAAGTGCGACAGGCTATCGAGAGAGATCGCAGAGGCATGCTCCCGAAGAATGGCGATCGCGCCCGGATCGATATGCCGGAGGCCCCCCCTCGGGCCGAACACGAGCCCGCCGGCGCGGGCTGACTGGTCGGGCTGGAGTTCAGTGCGCGCCAGATCGGCTAGGCGTGAGCGGAGGAGAGTCCCAACGGCTGCCCGACCCAGGTCAGCCGCAACGAGCTCGACCAGTCGTCTCTCGTGGGACGTGAAGTCTCCCTGGCCAGCCGAGCGGTGAATCGTGAGCGCCAAACGCTTGTTTTCCTGGGGGAGGGAGACGGTCAGCCCCATGATGTGGCGAATTCCGTGACGGGAAACCCAAGCCGTGAACTCACAGCCGCCGAAGTCCTCGTCTCGAACCACCTGACTGAGCGTGTGCGGCCGGCCCGTTGCCTCCTGGATCCCCATGCCCATTGGGTCGACATGCACATAGTGACGTGCGTAGAGCGCGAGGTTAGCGGGCTCGTTGTTGTGGAAGAACCCGACCTCGGGGCCCCCCCTTGGCTCGAGAACCATAGCCCCGAGGCACGATCCAGGCACCAACGAGAGGAGTCCGTCGCTCAGCGCCTCGAACCGGTCTTCGAAGGTGCTCCCAAGGCTTGCGTCTCGCGCGACCTGCATCAGAAGGCGAACTTCATCAATGGATAGCGAACTCACGGAGGCCCCCACGCTACCTCTAGATAGCTGTCGCTCTCGCAATCTGCTAGGTGTCATCTGAGAAGCGCACGACTTCGAGCGGAAACGGACGGCTCTAGCTAGCTAGCTTCTCTCCAACTCGGCTTCCCGGGATCGCACAGCGACCCCTAAATGACGAGTTCGAGCCCAGGTCGAATCGGCTCTCGGAGATAGGCCTCCGCCCTGCCGGTCCCCGCTTCCCAGCGAAACTAAAGTCCCAGACGGGATGCGAGTCCGGCGGCGGGCCAGGCGTTTGCCCCACAAACACCTTCCACAGCCGCCCTTACGGCCAATTCATGCGGCCTGGGCGACTCTGAGATTTTCGAGGGACCTCATCCAGGTTGATTATTTCCCCGATCCGCTCGTTTAGGGATTCTTGCCCCCACACTAGAGGTGCCCATGATTCCAACTGACATTCGACTGGCCACTCCCGCCGATGCCCCAGACTTGATCCGGGCAATCCGGGCCTGTTACGGGACGAGTTACCTTCAGCCGAGCGCCCTTCGCGGCTCCAGGCTAGCTCAGGACCTGGCGGACGGGAGTTTGGTCTACGCAATGGCCAGGACCGAGGGACGAGTCGTCGGACAGGTTGCACTGGAGCGCCTCAACCAGCACGGGCTCTATCACCACTGCCGAGCGGTGGTCTCACCTGGCTCGCGAGGCCAAGGGCTGATGAGAGCGATGAGCGCCCACTTGCTCAGGAGGGAGGCTATCCCAGTAGACGCGCAGCTCGTTCTCGGCACGTCCGTGACGAGTCATACGTTCACGCAGCGCTACAACCTGAGGGCGGGTTTCACCCCGCTCGGTCTCTTGCTTGGCGTCCACCCCAATCAAACCCTCGAAGACCTCCCGCGGATGGAAGAGGCCGGTTCAGCCGTCCTCATGGCTCTCCCGCTGACGGCCCATTGGCGGCCGAGACACCTGGCGCTATCGGGCCCAGCTCGGAGGCTCGCATCGCGTGTTTGCGGCCTGCTCGGAATCCCGCTTGGTTCTGGGAGCCAGCTCTCGACCGGCAGCCTCTGGACCCAGTGGGAGGAGGGTCCAGGGGGCCTCTGGCACCTTCGCTACCACCCGCACCCGACCACCTATGGCGGACCTCCGGTCGGGGCGGCCCTGGAGTGGGTTGATGTTCCCGCCGAACATGTCGCGACGCCCGAGTTGCTCGAGCGCTGGGAGGGAGCAGGGCTGAGCCTCGCCGCATACCTACCGCTGGCGGGGCCGCTGGGCGAGGACGTGATTCGCCTTCAACGCTGTCGTCGATCGCTCACTCGCTCCTCGATCGAAGTTTTGGAGGAGATTCGGCCTCTCCGCGATTGGGTGTTCCGACTCCATAGCACGACGCGTGAGCCCGTCTCCCGTTTGCTGGACGGCGTGCTCCGGTGATTCGACGAAGCCTGCTCAGACTTCGCCTCGAGACAGATCGTCTTCTCCGATCCCGAGCTCTAATCTCGCGCGCCCTGGGAGGCCACCTCGAGCGCTCCGCATACGCCGATTTGATTGCCTACACGGCGTGCTTCCTTCCAGCGGACCTGAAAGCGATCGCCGCGCGGGATCTGCTCAATCTCGGCGCCGCCGACCCTGAGCGCCCCGAGTTCCTCGTGCTCCAGCTCTATGAGCGGGCACTCGGATGGAGTCAAGCGAGGCGCCGCCTCGCCTGCTCGACCTCGGTCGCCGTGATCGGGACGTGCTGGACGGGTGAGGCAGCCGAGCGGCTCAAGGGGCCCTACCCCGACGCGACCTCGCTCTTCGACCAACTCTCATGGCGTGGATCCGGCGAACTGGATGGGATCAAGGCCCAAGGTGGGGAGGTCCTGGCGTTGGCAGAGCTGGCCCGGGGCGCCTTCCTGGGTGTGATTGCCCAACTCGAGATCACCTGGCCTCCCCCTCGTCACACCAAGACCCTCTGGGGGGACTGGGAATCCACTCCGACCGTGTGTTCTCTCCCGGCGGCAGGCGAGCCAGGTGGCCGCCGCGCTCCAGAGAAGCACACCCTTGCCGAACTCAAGTGGACTTCGCCCACCCTGGTGCCGTAGGCCACTCTGCATGGCCACTGCTTGGCCACTCTATCTGGCCATGAGGAGCGAGGACTCCGACTCTGATTCTTGTTCCAAGAGCAGTCCTGCTCACCGGTCTCGGTTTCATGGCCTAAATGCGACGAATGCTCTCGGAGGGTCGGGCCGACGGTCGTACGGCTTCTGCGGATCGAACACGGCGAGGGCTCTCCCAGAGGGAGTCGCCAATGCCAAAGGCGGCGGCGTGAATGGTGTGAGAGTCGCGTTCTAGCTCTTCCTCTGCTGGCAGGCTCGCCCATACGGGTGAGCCCCCGAGGGTCCCGATCAGCAGCCCGACAAGCCGGCCGCGCTCGTCCAGCAGCGGCGAGCCGGAGTCACCGGGACGGGACTCACAGGGCATGTGAAAGAGCCCATTCGAGGCCCAGAGTTGCGTCGGTTCGCCGTAGCCGACTTCCAGGATTTCGTCGGGGGTGAAACCTGAGAAACCGAAGAACCCGTCCGAGCGGTCAAGGCAGAGCTCGATCAAGTCCTCCGGCTCCGAGTGAATGCGACGCTGGACGTGAGCTGAGACGGCGATCAACCGACCGTTGACCTCGGCTTCAATCGTGACCGCGCCCTCAAGGACATGAGCCACCGTCAGGACACGCCCCGGCCCGACTGCAGCGCCGGCACCCCGCGTCCATGACCCGTCCGCTCGAATCGCGAGCAAGGACACTCGGCCGACTTGATTCGCGCGGCGATCCGATCGGTCGAACTGGGCCCACCCCGCCTCCTCGAGAGCATCCTCGAAGTTGTTTAAAGCTGAGCAGCCGTTGAGAAGGGCAAGCGAGCAGAGGAAGAGCCCCCGCGGAAGTCGTGTATGCATGATTCACCTCGTCAGTGGCCCTGCGCGAAAGCGAATCCAAGGGCGAGGCTAGGCCAAGCAGGACTTAGCTCGGGAAGGGGCGAGCCGACCATGGTCGTCAGCACTGGCTGTGGCGCAGAGGTCACGCACGGGACGCGAAGAGGAGCAAGGTCAGCCCCTGACTCCGGGTGACTACCTGACTGTCGACGGGCAACCAGCGGAGCTGAGTTCAACCAGCGGAGCTGAGTTCAACCAGCGGAGCTGAGTTCAACCAGCGGAGCTGAGTTCAACCAGCG
>JAESQQ010000251.1 GCA_016765095.1 Planctomycetota bacterium
GGAGCAGGCTCACGGCCTGGGCCAAGCGCGCCTCGCTGGCGCTGACCTCAGTCGAGGCGCGATCGTGGCCCTCGGGGGAGACGACTCCCTCTCGCGCGAGGCGATCTTGGCGGGCTCTCGTCAAGCGAGCGAGGTCGAGCTGGGCTCTCCGCTCGCGCACCCGCTCGCGCACCCGCTCGAGCTCCTCGGGTCGAGGCCCGGCCACGAGCTCCGCGAGCCGAGCTCGGCCGACAGCGACTCTGGCGCGGGCCTCTCGGAGTTGCGCCACGAGGACGCTGCTGTTGATCCGCGCCAGCTCTGCCCCGGCCTCGACGAACTGACCTTCGCTGACCCGGATCGACTCCAAGCGCCCTCCTCGCTCGAACCCGAGCGACGACCGGCGAGGCGCCGTCAGCTTCCCGGTGAAGGCGTGGGTCGTGAGATACGAGGTCACCGGCTGGAGGTGCTGCGTCGCAACGGGGACGGCAGGACGAGGCGTCTCGGTCGACGACGAAGCGCTCCCGGCGGCGAACGCGACCCCAAACGCGAGGACGAGCAGCCCGGCGGCCCAGGGACCGAAGCGGCGCGCGATCGGACTCTGAGAGCCCGGCGCTTGAGTCGTGGGCTCTGTGGGCAGCGGACTCATGCTCGCCCCTCCAGCTGCGCCAACTCCTCGGGGAACACCTCCGCGAGCAGGCGGGTGCGGACTGCGGCGTAGTCGTGGTCCGCCGAGAGCGGGGTCCAGCCGTGCCCGTCGAGGAGCAGGTTCTGGTTGTGCTCGAGGAGTCGCAGCGGCTCGGGGAAGCCGAGCTCCGCCAGCGGGCGTCCCTCGGTGACGAGGAGCGTGAAGACTCCATAGGTCAGGCACCAGAGCCCGAAGCTAACTGTCTCTGGCGGGACTCCTTCGGGCAGGCTCAGCTCGCCAGCCTGGACGGCGTCCTGGACGATCGCGGTCGCGACGTCCACGCAGCCGTGCTCGAGCTGGAGCAGGTGTTGGGCTCTCTCGGCGCTGATCTTTTCGCGAATCGACGCGGCGCGGGTGATCTGCTCGGCCTTGAAGTGATCCGGATAGAGGCGCAAGAAGACCTCGGCCGCGACGCCCATTCCGAGCATTCGTTCGCGGGTCGAGCCCAGGAAGGTGCCACCTCGCCTAAACAGCTCGACTCGCTTCTCCGCGGTCTGGACCGCGAGCGCCGCGACGATCTCCTCCTTGTTTCGAAAGTGCTGGTAGATCGTCCCCTTCGAGTATTCGCTCGCGACCGCGATCCGATCCATGGTCAGGCCGAGGTAGCCCCGCTCGAGGAGCAGCTCCCTCGAGACCCGCAGGATCAGGTCCGAGCGATCGCGAATCTCACGCTGCTTACGAGTCAGGGTCGCCACGCACAGCCTCTCAATTGGGGTTGACGGTTCGTCAAAAAATAACGAACCGTCAGCCGAGGCGCCAGCGCGAGCGAAAATCTAGCGATCTGGGGCCACCCTGGCGCCGACTCAGGCTGTGGGGACTTTGGCCGCCATGGCTTGGGTGGCCCGCGTGTATTCGGGGACCAAGGCTGAGAGCAGCTCGAGGACGGTCTCCTCGTCGGCGGAGCCAGCAGCGCTCATGAGGGCCTCGAGCGCTGGCAAGTCGAGCGCGGCTCCCTCCGCTGCGACGACCAAGATTTTGGGATGAGTCGGGTGGGGGGTGATTCCCTCGACTCCTCGGTGCAGCTCCTCAAACAGCTTCTCTCCGGGACGAACTCCCGTGAACTCGATCGCAATGTCCTGGCCAGGCTCGAGGCCCGAGAGCCGGATCATGTCCTCGGCCAGGTCGACGATTCGAACAGGCTCTCCCATGTCGAGCAGGAAGAGCTGGGAGCCGCTCCCGATCGCCGCGGCTTGGAGGATCAGGTGAGAGGCTTCTGGGATCGTCATGAAGTAGCGGATCATTTGGGGGTCGGTGACCGTGACAGGTCCCCCCTTGGCGATCTGGTCGCGGAAGATCGTGACGACGCTCCCGTTGCTGCCGAGGACGTTCCCGAACCGAACCGAAACGAATCGGGTCGGGCCCTCGTCGCGGGCCAAGAGGTCGACGTAGCGCTCTGCGACCCGCTTGCTCGCCCCCATGACCGACGTCGGGTTGACGGCCTTGTCCGTCGAGACGAGGAGGAACACGTCGGCTCCGTGCTCGAGGGAGAGGTCAGCCACGAGGCGCGTCCCTCCAACGTTGTTACGGACTGCCTCGGCTGCGCTCGCCTCCATCAGAGGCACGTGCTTGTGAGCCGCGGCGTGGAGGACGACCTCGGGCTTCTCCTCCGCGAAGATTTGCCCCAGTCGAGCGGCGTTGGTGACGTCGCCGACGCAGGGAACGAGCCGGGTCTCTGGGGCCACGACGAGCTCGCGGAGCAGGTAGAAGAGCGGGTTCTCGGCCCGCTCGACCAAGATCAAGTGGCTCGGCGAAGAGGCCGCGACCTGGCGAACGAGCTCGCTTCCGATCGAGCCACCCGCGCCAGTGATCAGGACTCGCTTCCCACCCACGAGCCGTCCAATGTTCTCGTCAGCGAGGAAGATCGGCTCCCGGCGCAGGAGGTCCTCGACGGACACGTTGCGAATTCGCGAGACCGCGACTTGGCCGCTCACGATCTCCGAGAGCCCGGGGATCGTCTTCGCGGGGACGCCGATCTGGGCCGCCAAGCGGTGAACCGTGCGCACACGATCGCCGGGTAGGGTCGGCGTCGCGATCAGGACTTCCTTGGCCTCCAGGAGGCGGACTTGGTCGACGAGGTCCTCGAGGGTCCCCACGACGGGCAGGCCCATGATGACCTCGCCCTGCTTGCTCGGGTCGTCGTCGAGGAAGGCCACAGGCCGCCGCCCCAGCTCGGGGCGCGAGAGCAGCTCGCGTGCGAGGAGGACCCCGCCGGCGCCGGCCCCGACGAGCAGGATCGGAGTCTGGGGACGATCCGGCCCGAGCGCTCCGCTGGGCTCGGCCGAGAGCCTCCGGAGGATTCGAACGCCGAGCGTGGCCCCGATCGCGAACACGAGGTTGATCAGGATCACGCCGTAAGGAACGACTATGTAACGCGCGTGCGGCACGGCGTCCCTCAAGGGAGAGGCGAGCGAGCGGATCAGGCCGAGGACCAAGGCGACGCTGAGCAGGGCCGCCGAGATTCGCTTGAAGTCGATCAGGCTGACGTGGCGCCAGGAGAGTCGCGGGACGCGGAGGACCCAGAGGGCGAAGTACTGGGCTCCGACTAGATAGCCCCAGCCAAAGCCCGCGTGCTTGAGGATTTGAAAGGGGAGCTCGCCGTCGAAGCGCGCCAGCCACGCCAGCCAATAGGCCGCGCTCAGCGCGGCGAGGTCGATCCCGACCCGCAGGACGCGACGAAACTGGAGGTGGGGGGGTTCTGAGTGGTTCATGCGCTGCCCCCACTCCTACAAGGGCGGGTCACGAGAGGGAGGGTAGCCAAAAGCGCGGGCTAGATCGACAAGACAGGAGAAACTAGACAACGGAGGCGAGGGGAGGCCGGTCGATCGTTGACGATTGGGGGGTACACGAAGAGACCCCGCCATAGACCGGTGCGGGGCCTTTCGGTCCGAAGCGTGGACTCGAGGGGAGGCTACGCCTGGGAGCTCTCGAGGGCCTCGTCCTCCTCCTCGAGGGGGACCTCGACGGCGTCGAGGGTGTCGCCGTCCTTGTCGCGGATCGTGAACGCAAGATGGATCATCCGAGTCATGTGATCGACGGAGCCGTCTTGGAGGACGACGACGTTCTTGGTCCGCCCGGTCAGGCGCTGGCGAGGGGGTCGGTTTCGGGGGGCCACGAAGACCGCGATCATGGGGTCGTTCTGCGCGCCTTCGCGAAGCTCTTGAACGAGTTCCTTGGTGTCGTACAGATCCGAGGCCGCGTCGAGGACAGCCAGGTCGAACGACTGCTCGGCCAAAAGCTTTAGCGCCTCCCGCCGTCCGGGGACGGAGACGATGTCATGCCCCTCGGAGCGGAACTTGTCCGCGAACTCTTGGCGCTTGTTGCGGTGCGGAGCTATGTCTAGCACCTTCATATTGTCGCGCATTTGGCCTCCAGCCTCAGGAAGGCGCGATCCTAGGCCCTCCCTCGACTACGTCAAGGGCTCTCTTGGGCAGGCGTCGCCTTGGCGGCCTCCGGTTCACCTTCCGGTTCGGCCTCGGACGGGGGGATTTCTGCGTCTGGCGGCCCGTCGGACTTGGCTCGCAGGGCGGCTATGGTGTCCAGAGGCCAGCCGATTGCGATCCCGGCCGCGGTGTAGATCACGAGCGAAGCGAGGGGCTTGAGCAACACAGCCCAGAAGCTCCCGAGCTGATCGCCAGCCACTCCCAAGACGCCGGCCAGGATTCGATCGAGCGCACGGCTGAAGATCCGGATCGCGTCCACGAGGGGCATCAGAGGCTGTGGGGTCACAAACGAGAGGGCCCAGGCGATGGCAGGTCCGAAGAACAACAAGAGTCCGATCCGACGCCGCCAGCGCGACTTGCCCCAGTTGGCCTTCGCCGCCTTCGCCTTGCGTCGCGCAGCGACGTAGAGGCGGAGGATCACGATCATTGCCACGACGTAGACAACGAAGGTCAAGAAAGTCTGCACAGGAGGCTCCAGTCGCGGGTGAGCTTAGACGCTCTGAGGGCCGCCGGGCGCAGTCTCCGGAATGAGCAACGGGCGAGGGCTTGGCCCCCGCCCGCTGCGGTCAAAGACTGGCTTGAAGCGTCCGCTAGAAGCCCATGCCGCCCATGCCGCCCATGCCGCCCATGCCGCCCATGCCGCCCATGCCGCCCATGCCGCCCATGCCGCCCATGCCGCC
>JAESQQ010000252.1 GCA_016765095.1 Planctomycetota bacterium
CACGACGTGGACCTCGTGGCCCCGAGCCACCAGGCCCGAGGCGACCTGGCGCGTGTAGTCGGCGACCCCGCCGCCGTGTGGCGGGAACTCACCGCTCAGCAAGAGCCACGAACTCACGAGCCGGCCCCAAAGGCGCCCTTCTCGGCGAGCCGAGCCTGGGCGTCGTCGTCCAGACCGAGCAGGTCGGAGAGCACAGCGCTCCGATCCGCTCCTGGCGTGGACGCCACCGCATAGGCCCGGGGGGTCGCGGGAGGATCGAAGCGGACCGGCGAGGCCACTCGCCCCTCCTCGCAGAGCCGACGGGCGACGACTTGATCGTCCTCTGAGACCTCGTCGTAGCTCAGGACCGGCGCAGCGCAGCAGGCCGAGTTCTCGAGCACGATCCGCCACTCCTCACGGCTTCTCGTCGCGAACAACTCCGCAACTTCGTCCCGCAGACTGGGGTCGAAGCCTCGCGCCTCCCACTCCGGCCGCGCGACGATCTCGCAGTAAGTGTGCCAGAACTTGGGCTCGAGGGCTGCGAGAGCAAAGTGCCCCCCGCAGCTCGTCTCGTAGACGTCGTAGCAAGGGAAGCCTCCGTTGAGCGGCATCCCGCGCGGGCGGGCCTGGGTCCCCGACGCGTGAGCCGCAAAGTGGATCCCCTGGGCGCTGATCAGCGCGTCCAGAATGCTGACGTCGACCACCCGCCCACCGCCCAAAGGCGTTCGCCCACGCAAGGCCGCCAAGATCCCCAGGGCGGCGGCGTATCCCCCGAGCAAGTCCCCGCTCTGGACCCCTGGCGTCGTCGGGTGACCTTCGAGCGAGGTCCCGAGCCCGAGGCTGCCCGAGTAAGCCTGGTAGTTGAGGTCGTGGCCTGCTCGATCGCGATAGGGCCCGTCTTGCCCGTAGCCCGAGAGACGGCAGTAGACGAGGCGAGGGTTGGCCGCGAGACACTCGGTAGGGCCAACCCCAAGTCGCTCCATAACGCCGGGGCGAAAGCCCTCCAGGAGCGCGTCCGCGCGCTCGACGAGCCTCAGCAAGAGCTCTCGACCGGCCTCCTGCTTGAGGTCGAGCGCCAGGCTCTCCTTCCCGCGATTGAGCGCCCTGTAGGCCGCGCTCAGCCCCGCCGCGTCGTGGGGAGGGACGTGGCGAATTGGATCACCCGAAGGAGCCTCGACCTTGATCACCCTCGCCCCAAACCCCGCCAGCACGCTCGTGGCGTAAGGGCCGGGGAGGTAGGTGCTGAGATCGACGATCAGGAGGTCAGAGAGCACGAAGACTCCGGGTTAGGCAGAGTCTCGCATTCTGGCCGAGTCGGCACAGGCGCCCTCCTCAGTCAATGACGGCGGTCCTGGGGATATTGGCGGTGATCGGAGGCCTCCCCTGTCCCTTCAGCCAAGTGCGGAGCCGATCAGCAGACCTCCGCACGTAGCCAGCTTGAGGGGCACCCGGGCTCTTGCGCAGGAAGGTTTCGTAGGCCTCGATCGCCTTCCGCCAACTCTCCTCGGCGCGACCCACCCAGACGGTTTTCTCCTCGGAGCCGCCTTGGTGAGCATGGAGCCAACGCGTGGTCCCCCACTTCTCGTAGGCCTCGCCGAGGCCCGCCCAGGTGGTACTCGCGCCGTTATCGAGCTTGACCGCGGCCCCCAGCCAGTAGACCGCAGCGCTGTGCTTGCTGGTCAGAGAGTAGAGACCTCCCAAGTTGTTGAGCACGAAGAAGTCCCAGCGCCCCATGGCCAAGTTGGTCTTGAGGCTGCGCTCGGCCTCGGCGGCGGCCTTGTCGAGCAAACCCTCGATCTGCTCAATCCTTGCCAGGCAGGCTTGATAGCGGGGCGCGTCGTTTCGCTCCCGGAAGCGAGGCATCAACTCGCGTCGAATCACCTGGCGTTCTTGGGCCAAGTGCTGGAACTCATACACGGAGATGATCGCCATGTTGTTGAGCGCCTTGCCGTAGGGCTCTATGGCGATCGCAGCCTGATAGCTCTCCCGAGACTTCTCGGGCGCGCCCTTGTTCTCCTTCAGCTCGGCGATCCCCTGCACGAGCGTCAAGCCAACGAAAGTCGGCTTGGAGACTTGGTGGCTGTATTGGTGGAGGATGATGTCCTCTCCCCCCGGCAGGCCTCGCGGGGCGCAGAGCAGGGTCCGAGTCGTGGTCGGGCTGTCCTGGTATTTGACGGCGTGGGTCTCGAGCTTCTGCCAATAGAGCCCGAGGTTGACCCAGCCACGGGGCTTCTTGGGCGCCTTCTCCACGACGTCGGTCCAGAGCGAGAGGTCGTTCCGCCAGACCTCGTTTCGGGCCATAACGAGCATCGTCCCACTCACCCCGAGCACGAGCGCGAGCGCGATCATCGCTTTATCGGCTGGGACCTTCGGCGCCGAGCGCAGGAGCCGCTCAACGACCACGGGAAAGAGCAAAGCCGCGCCGAACAAGGGCAAGTAGAACCGGTGCTCGAAGATCACGTCGGCCAACACGATCAAGCTCGAGCTTGGCCCGAGCACCAGCAGGGCCAAGACCACCGCAAAGCTCGCGATCCTGCCTCGGCCTCCAAACCCCAACGCCAATGCGATCGCAGCCAGGAGCCCCAACAGGCTCAAGAGCGTCGTTAGGGGAGAGCTCGTCGGCGCGGGCGCGAGGGGTTTTTTGTAGTCGCCGATCCCCTCGGCGTAGGACCCAGTCGGACCCTCTGGAAGGTCGACCGCGAGGGCGAGGGGATAGTCATGGTCCACACTTTGGTTGACCGGGATCGCCGTCAGGCGCACGTAGCTGTGAAGAACGTTTGCCTGGGTCAGGAGGTAGTTGGCCGGCGTCAGGCGGACCTTCTGGCGCCCCCCCAGGTCGACGTGACCGCCTAGGAACTGAGCGGAGAAGTTGGTCCCACCCAGGATAGGGAACGCGACGAGCACGGCGACCACGGCTGCGATCCAAGGAGCGTTGTAGCGGAGACGCTCGCGCGTCGAGAAGGCTCTCAGCGCACGCCAGAGCCAGACTTTCTGCAGCGGCCCGGGCCCGACCGGGAGGAGCGCGTCGCTGGGAGCCTCTCGCTGCGGCGCCGCGCCAAACAGGAGCTCATAAGCGAGCAACACGGCCGGGAGCACGCCCACGATCTCCTTAGTCTCGAGACCCAGCAGGAGCGCGACGACTGCGCCGCCGACCGCGGCGGCGTGCCAGGGCTCGTCAAAGCCCTTCTTGACGAGGTAGACCGAGATCCCGATCCCGACTCCCATCGTGGCCAGCATCAGCTTGACGGCCAGAGCGAAGGGGAAGGCGTTGGAGTCGGTGAGATCGGCGGGGTTGCTCAGAGCCGCCGCCAGGATCAGCACTCCGCAGACTCCGAGCACGCCGCCCCAGGCGAGCACGCTCAGGTAGGGCCGCTCCCCCGCCCCCTCGGCCACGCTCCGCCGTCGCGCTGTGACGAACAGACAGAGCGAGAGGAGGAAGAACAGGGCCCCGAGCGACTCCGCGCGCTGAGAGATATAGCTCACCGCCTGAGTCTGGAGGGGGTGAAGGCTGAAGATCGTCGCGGCCAGGACGGCCCCCACCGCCGGATAGCGGAGCGCGTTGCGGCTCGAGGCGAACGCGGGGGCTGTGAACGTGAGATAGGCCAGCCAGAGCACGAGCAGGCCGTTGATCGCGTGAATCCAGTTGTTGAACCAGTGAACGTGGGGCTCTGGCACACCGGGGATCGCGCTCCGGATCCCTCCGTTCCTGACCTGCCCCTTCGTCGCGCCCTCGAACCACCAGTCCTCAAACGAGAACGTGGCGTAGGTCACGACCCGGAACCGGTTGTATCTGAAGAGCCCGTTCAGGCTCCGATCGACCCCAACGCGGAGCACACTCAGCTTGTGGGCTGCGCGGTCGTCCTCGCGGACACCCCTGTTCATCCAGATCCGCAGCGACGAGACGTCCTCGGTCTGGACCGAGTGCACGTCGTCGAATACGAACGCGCCCTCGTCGTTGTTCGAGTATGCAAACAGGCTCGCGACCAAGATCAGGATCGCGCCCACGATCAGGATCAAGCGCGACTCCTCGCGGCCCGCCCAGGTCGGGGTCAAACCATCCAGGTCCGCCAGGATCGCCGCCGCCTCGTCCTTGGAGAGGTCGAGTTGCTTGGCGAGCTCCTTGGCAGACGGTTGGGGTGAGCAACGGCGCAGTTCGGCGACTTGCTCAGCGCTCAAGCGCGCGTCCATGAACCTGCTCCTGGTGGGGAAGCCCGGTGGGGAAGAGAGCGCGGCAGGCTATCACGAGGCACTTTTTTTGCGGCTCCCGAAGGGGCACCTGGGCTCCTGGGCCTCCCTCGCGGACTCGCGCTAGGATCCCCTCCCAGGAGGTGTCTGTGAGCGCGAAGATTGGTGTCGTGGTGGTCTCGGATCGGGCCAGCCGAGGGGAATACGATGATCGCGGGGGCCCCGCGCTCCGGGCGTGTCTCGATGAGTTCCTGACCAGTCCCCACGAGGCGATCACACGGATCATCCCCGACGAGGAGGCCCTTGTCCGCGAGACCCTGATCGACCTCGTCGACAACCAGGGCTGCTCGCTGGTCGTGACCACTGGAGGGACTGGCCCCGCGCGCCGAGACGTGACCGTCGAGGCCACGTTGGCCGTGATCCACAAGCCTATGCCTGGGTTCGGCGAGCTGATGCGAAAGGTCAGCCTGGAGAAAGTCCCGACCGCGATCCTCAGCCGCCAGGAAGCCGGAATCCGCTTCCCCGAGGGCGGGGGCCCCGGCGGACTGATCGTCAACCTCCCCGGCAGCCCCAAGGCGATTCGCGAATGCCTGATCGCGGTCTTCCCCGCGATCCCCTACTGCGTCGACTTGATCGAGGGCCCCTTCCTAGAGACCGACCCAGCCGTCGTGAAGGCCTTCCGCCCCAAGAAGAAGTAAGTGCGGGAGGCTCCAGAGGGCCGCTTGGCGCGGCCTCAGGGGCGGGCGGGGGTAAACCCCGCCCCTACCGAAGCGTGTTGGGAGGCCGACTCGGGGGG
>JAESQQ010000253.1 GCA_016765095.1 Planctomycetota bacterium
CTCCCGCGGGCGGGGGTAAACCCCGCCCCTACATTCACCTATACCGGTGTTTCCGGGTCCAGCCACTAGTGCTTCCTCATGAGCGGACTGAGATTGCTCGAGCCGAACGGGTCGTTCGGCAGGATCGCGAGGAGCTGCGGATCCGGCTTGGGGATCACGTGCACCGAGCTCAACTCGCCGACCTTGCGCGCAGCCTCTGCGCCCGCGTCAGCGGCGGCCTTGACGGCACCGACACTCCCGCGCACGAAGACCGTGAACACGCCTCCGCCGCTGCTCTCTCGCCAAGCAAAGTCGACCTCGGCCGCCTTGGTCATGGCGTCGAGAGCCTCGATCGAGCCCACCAATCCAGTGGTCTCGACCATCCCTAACGCCTTGCGGAAAATCACGCGGCTCACCGATACCTGTGGGGGTGGAGGAAGGAGGGGGGGATCCGAGCGGGCGACTATAGGAGAGCCTCAGCCTGGGAGCAACAGCACCCGTTTCCTGGCGAACTTCACCCGCGGGCTGAACGGAGGGGGGAGGTTGTGCGCTCAGTTTTCACGACCCTCGACTTGCGACGGACAATTCTTGACGGCCCCCTCGCAATGCTCTGGGCCGAACCAACGCGAAAGGGCCAGCCCACTGGGCTGGCCCTTGGCGCGTCTCTGAATCGACGGAGCTAGAAGTCCCGGGTCTCGTCGTCCTTCTTGGGCGCCGGAACCTTGCGGTTGCGGTTCGGGGGCAGCGGCCGGACCCGGCGGGGCCGGAACTGACTCTGCTTGAGCTTGGGGGCCTTGGCGAAGGTCAGCGTGACTCGCTTTCCTTTCCGAAGCACAGTGGCCTTCCCGCCCTTGGCGACGAGGCCACGAAGGTCGAGTTCGGTCCGGATCGGCTTGCCGTCGACTTCGAGGAGAATGTCGTATTGCTGAAGGCCCTGAGTCTTGGCGAAGCTCTTGGCTCGCAATTGGTGGACGATCAGACCCTGGCCGGCGGGCAAGTTGAGCTGACTGCGGAGAACGGGCGTCGCGCCACGGAAGCGAACTCCGAGCGAGCCGCTCGGACCGGCGCGGCGGTTGGGGAAGTTGGACCAAACGCGTGAGCGGGAGCGAGTGCCCGGCTTCGGCTTCGTGTCCTTCTCTCCCCCGCCGAACAACTGCCCGAAGGGGTTCCGACCCTGAAAGAGGTCCTTGAACATGGGGTCGTTCGGATCGAGGAGGCGAAACTGGGGTCCACCCCCGCCTTGGCCGCCCCGCATCCGCTCGAGGAGCTTACGCATCTCGGGGAACTGCCCCTCAAGCTGCTTCAGCATCTCCTCTTGACCCGGCATCGGCTGGAGACGCTGGAAATCACGCTCTTGCAGGCCCTTGGGCTGAATGGTCCGGCGCATTGGGGTCTGGGTCTTCTTCTTGGGAAGCTTGTGGCGCGTCCGGATCGAAGTCAGCGCCTCTGCAGCAGCAGCCGCGACCTCGGGATCCTTGCTCTGCTTGGCCTTCTCAAGCGCCGGGACCGCAGCCGGACCGATCTTGACGAGGGCCTCGTAGGCCTGCTCTCGGACCTTGTATTCCTCGGCACCCAGCCGATCGACGAGGTCGGCGATTTGCCTGGCCTGCCTGGCCTGTTTGGCCTTGGCGATCTTGGCGATCTCTGCCGGGGTCTTCTTGGCGGGCTCGGGCTTCTCGACCGGTGTGTCTTGGGCCAGGACCGAGGACCCAGCGAAGGCCACAAGGGCCAGAGACATAAGCAGGTAACGCTTCACGGAATCCTCCAAGTCCACTCGGGACCGTTTCGGGTCTAGAACTTCACCTCACGCTCGCCCTCGGGGAGCGGCGGAGTGCGAGTTGGGGGCTTCCAGCCCTGCATCAGGGCCTCGAGGAGAGCGTTCCGCTGACCCGCACCACCGCGGCCGTCGACGGGGACAATGCCCCGCCGTCCGCGGGGAGCGCGACGACGACGCGCGCCGGGACGCTCAGGAGATACGAACTCCGGGAACGTCGGAGCGACGCCCTGGGCGGGGTTGCTGACGACGTCGCCCGGAACTGAGTCGTCGACACCCGCCACGACTGGACCGGCAGTGATGGGACCGGTAGTGATGGGACCGGTAGAGGTCTCTTCTGCGTTAAACAGGATCGCGAGTCCGAGGCCACCCAGGAAGAGCGCCGCGAAGGCCATCAAGATTCGAACGCTACCGAAGGCCGGGCGCAAAATTGGAGCCGACGAGCGTCGCTCGTCCTCAGTGCTGCCAGGCGTGACGAGGACGGGTTCAGTGCCAGCCGAGGTGCCAGTGCCAGCCGAGGTGCCAGTGCCAGCCGAGGTGCCAGTGCCAGTGCCAGTGCCAGTGGACGACGCGGGCGCGGCCATGATCTGCGCCATGACCGAGTCCGCGAACCCACTCAAGATCGGGTGATCGCCCGACTGAGTCTTGGCATAGGCGTCGAGAGCCAGGCTGTCGGCCTCGTAGGCCTCCGCTAGCTCTTGCTCCTCAACGGACGCAACCGCGAGGAGAGCTTTGACTCGCTGCATCTCGTCGACCTCAGCGCCAGGCAGGAGGGGGAGCAAGCGCTCCAACTCCCGCTTGGACCCGGGCCCGTCGTGTGCAAACTCGTCGTCCTGAAAATCAATGCTCGAAGACATGACTCCCCTTCCCATAGATTCGTTCCCAGGCCTCACGGAACAATTTTCGTGCTCTGTGGTGCCGCCAACGAACCGTGGCATGAGTAGTACCGGTGATCTCTGCGATCTGTTTGGCCCCGATCCCTTGGAGATCGCTTAAGACCATGATCGTCTTGTACTTAGGCGGTAATTCTTCTAGAACTCGGCCCACCCGACCGGTGAGCTCTTGCTGTTCGAGAGGATCCTGGATCTCGCGGGGGTCTTCGACCTCACCGACGCTGTCTAGGTCGACTCCGCCTCGCCGCTTGCGCTTGCGGATCGAGTCAATGCTGAGGTTGACCACGATTTGGTGGAGCCAAGTCGTGAACTTGAGCTTCGTGTCGAATCGCGCCAGCGAGCGGTGAACACGAATGAACGCTTCTTGGGAAACGTCGCGTGCGTCTTCGTCGTTGTGCAGCATGCCCCGCGCAACCCAGAAGGCGCGCTTCTGGTGGCGTTCGACCAGAGTGCGAAACGCCTCGTTGTCGCCCCCGAGCGCGGCGACGACGAGCTCTGAGTCTGTGGGCGCTTGGGCACGGGACATGGAGGACGCCTGGATCTGAGGGAGTCGCTGCGAAGAGCGAGGTAAGCGCCGGTTCCGCCTTAGAGCGGTCTGGGCGAGTTCCGCGCTCACGATGCGCTCCCAAAGTATTCCAACTCAGTATAGGCGTCCACGTCGGCAAAGACTCCTTTGGCTTTCGACAGAGTGACTCTCGCCCTCCAAGGCTGGAGAGCGAGCGCTAGCAGAGGAGCGCTCGGAGGGAGCTGCGCTCCCCCCCCCGTCCCGCTCCTCCGCGAGTGGCTAGTAGAGACGCGCCTTGGGGTTGGACGGGTGCTTCTCGCCATAGTTGTGGCTCCCGCCATGTGCACTCCGCTTCGAGCGCTTCGTGCGCTTCGAGCGAGGCGCCGCCCGCTTGCCCTTGTTGCGACCCCGAAGCAGACCTTCGAGGCGATCGCCGAGCTTGTTCTCGCCGCCGAGGCGACGCTCGAGTTGCTTGAGCAGCCCGAGCATCTTCTCGCCACCAGCCCCGTCGCTGAAGCCTTCGGCCCTGCTGGTCATTTTCTCGATCTCCTCTTGGAGCGCGCGGCCTTCGTCGGTCGCAATGAACTCGCTAAAGACCTCCATCAGGCGAGACATCTCCTGGGGGGAGAGGTTCTCGGTCAGCTTTTGCATGAGGCCGTCTGGGTTTTGGAGGCTGGAGGGATCGAAGTCCTTCGAGAGCGAGCTGAGCGCCTTGCGAAGCGCCTTCTTGTCGTCGTCGTTCATGAGCTCCATCAGCTTGGCGACGCCACGTTGGACGTTGCCCATGCTCTCGCCACCCTCGTGGAGCCTCTGGCCCCCCTTTTCGAGCATGTCGCGGAGGCGACCCCGGTTGCCGCGCTCTCCGCCGCGACCCCGGAAGCCCTCGAACATCTTGCGGAGGCCTTCTTCGCCACCGAACTGCTCGAGCATGTCGCGGAGGCCTTCCTCGCCACCAAACTGCTCGAACATGCCGCGGAGTCGCTCGGGGTTGAAGCCGCCCTCGCCGCCGCCGAAGCGCTTCATCATGTCGCGCATCCGCTCAGGGTTGAACCCACCGCGTCCGCGCCGACCGTGATCGCCACGCTCACCATGACCGTGATCGCCACGCTCACTGCGCTCACGACGACCTCGGCGACCACGCTCACCGCGCTCACCACCTCGACCGAAGCGCTCCATCATGTCGCGCACCCGCTCGGGGTTGAATCCGTTCTCACCGCCGAAACGCCTCATCATGTCGCGCATCCGCTCGGGGTTGAACCCGCGACCGCGCCGGCTGCCACGACGACCCTCGTGCCGATCGCGTCGGCCAAAGGCTCGATCGTGCCGATCGCCGCGGGACCGATCACTGCGGGACCGATCACGGCGCCCCTGGGGCCGCGTGTTTCCTCGCTGACCGTGGGCCCGCTCCATGCGCTGGAGGAGTCCCTCGATCCGGCGCAGGCGCTGGTCCATTTGCTGGAGGCGACGCATCACGTCGCCATGCACGCGCCCTCCGTCCCGATCGTCTCGCTTCACACGCTTCTTGCCACGCTTCTTGCCACGCTTGGGCTTCTTGGCGCGCTTGGGCTTCTTGGCGCGCTTGGGAGTGGCCGGACGAGCCGGCGGGGCAGGCTTCGCCTTGGGGGCCTCTTCCTTCTCCTGCGCCTCGCCCATGAGACGTTGCATGGCCTTCTGGCGCTCGGCCGGGGAGAGCTTCTGAAGGTCCTTGAGCTTCTCCATTCCACCTTGGCTCAGGAAGCGCTTCATCATGGGGAGGTAGGGACGGACCATTTCCTTGTTCTTGATCCGAAACTTGCCGTCGTCGCCCATCTCGACGAACGCACCCAGCATCCGCTCGACGCGCTCGGGGGGGAAGGGCAGGCTGCCCTTGAACTCCTCACGGAGGACGATCTCGCCGGACTCGTCAACGACGAGGATCTGGTTGAGCCGCGCCTCGAGCTCCTTGAGATCAGCGTCGTCGTCGGCAATCTCCAGCACCTCAAGGGTGTCGAGAGTCCGACCGTCGAGGGTGGGACCCGAGAGGCGCGCGGCGTCAGCCGGGCAGCAATCTTGGGCGAGGGCGAGGGAGGGGAGACCCATGCTGGCGGCGAGCGCCAGAGAGCCCCAAACCGATCTCAGTGAGAGTAGGTTCATGTTTCGTTCCTGAGCAGGGGTGGACAGGCCGCTCCATGCGGCTCTTGCTGCCCAGGTTTACGGGGGCGGAACCCACCCGTTTGCTCAAGCTCCGAAACGACGGCAGCGTCCCCCCCGAGAAGGGGGTGCCAAAGAGGCTCCCGAAGGGGACGCGAACCGTGCAGAACACAGTGTTCCGCGTTGAAAGTGTGCAGCGACGGCACCCTCACCGGACGTTGTGGACGCAGTGAGAGAGAGTTAATCGGCAAGGAGTGCCGCCGCTGCGGTGTAAGTTGCGGCGGCTGATCGGGAGAGAGACCGACCAGCCGCCGACGAGTTGGAAGACCTCGCGCTCGACCCCAAACAAAAGAGACGAGAAAACAACGAAAGAGAGGCGAGAGGCTTGGGGTAAGGGCGAGGGCTTCCGTGTTTGTTGCCGGCGTCAGGACCAACCTGACGACTCACATAGAACACGTCCCGTGCCAGTGTGAAATGAAAAGAAAGCCACCAAATCAAGCGACTTAGAAGCCGAGTGGTTGGGTGCGGGTCGCCAACAGGCGCCACTGCGGTTCATATTCATTTCATTTGAGGCGGTAACGAACTCGCTGCTTCTGAGCTCAAGAGGCGTGACTCGGTGGGGGTTCCCAGCGGGCCCAGGAAGGTGGGAAGGCGACGCAGTCGCGGTCGGCTTCAGCTCCCGTCCTCCTGCGATCGGCGGCCTTGTCTTGGGTCCTTGTCCGCCGGCCCGTGTTCAAGCACTTCCCGACCCTCGCGCACGCGGCTGATCGCTTCGATCCCCCTCGCACCGATCCATCAAAACCCCTGTGTCGAGGTACTAGCAGCGCGGGTCTAGGGAGCGTCCCCGACGCAGTCCGCCTGGATTTTCGACTCCCAGGCGAGGCTCCGTCTTGGCTCGCTACCTGATATATTCCCGCTCGCCCTGGGAGGCGCTGCGCCATGACTTCCGTTCGGATCCTCAACGGTCCCAACCGGAACCAGATCTACATCCTCAAGGGCGGCGAGCTCGTGGGGCGAGATCCAACCAACCCCATCCAAGTCTTCGCCCCCGGTGTGTCTCGAAAGCACTTCCGGTTCGAGGTCGAAGGTCCGCGGGTTTACGTGCAGGACTTGGGGTCGAGCAACGGCACCTACGTCAACAACCAGAAGATCAGTAAGCACCTCCTCTGTGAAGCCGACCAGATCACCGTGGGTGGGATCAATCTGCTCTTTAGCAACGACGACAACGCCCCGCTCCCCCAGACGATGGCGAACCGTCCCCCTCCCCTGAATTTCTCGAGCGAGGAGGTCCCGCTCGGCGCCTTTGGACTCAGCCCTGGCGGCGGTCCGGGTGGCGGTTTTGGGGCTAGCCCTGGACCCGGTCCGGGTGGGTTCGGCGTCACCCCAGCGCCCGTCGGCGTCGCCGCTGATCACAACAGCACCGGCGTCGTGATGCGCGACGACGACGACGAAGAGGAGGCCGCGGCCGACTACTCGATCGACGCCAGCATGGTGTTCAGCCAGTCCTCGATGATCAAGAACAACGTCGAGGCGGAGGCGCTGCAAAGGCGCCTCTCGCTGTTGTTCGAGATCAGCCAGGACATGGGCTCTGAGAGTTCGCTCGAGGCCATGATCGAGAAGATGCTCGTCAAGCTCCTCGACATCTTTCCCCAGGCCGATCGAGGCTTCGTGCTGATCGGTGACCGGGTCGAAGACCTCAAGCCAATGGCCGTGCGAACGCGCAACAACGACACCAGCGACGACGCGCAGATGTCGACCACCATTGCGCGTCTCGTGATGGAGAAGAAGCAGGCGCTCCTCTCTCAAAACGCCATGGAAGACGATCGCTTCTCCGGCGGAATGTCGATCGTCAACCTCCGCATCTTGAGCATGGCTTGCGCTCCGCTCCTCTATCGCGACGAGGTGTTCGGGCTGATCGAACTCGACACCCAGAGTCGATCCAAGTTCACCCACGACGACTTGACCCTCCTGGCTGGGATCGCGGTTCAGGCTGCGGTCTTCGTCAAGAACCTCAAGCTCTTTGAGAACGTGGCCAAGGAGGCCGAGGCCCGCGCCAATCTCCAGCGCTACTTCAGCCCGGCGCTCGCGGCCCAAATCGGCGACGGCGAAATCGACATCAAGCTCGGTGGCGACATGAAGACTGGGACCGTCTTCTTCAGCGATATCATCGGCTTCACGAGCATGTCCGAGAACATGTCGCCGACCGACATTGTCGACAAGATCAACCGCTACATGAAGTACATGGTCGACATCGTCTTCAAGTACCAAGGCTCGGTCGACAAGTTCATTGGCGACTGCATCATGGCGGTGTGGGGTGCCCCCGTGGCGGTCCCCGACGAAGCCGTCTGCGCCGTGACCGCGGCCGTCGAGATGCAGAACGCGCTGTTCCTCTTCAACGGGGAGCTCTACGCGGAAGGAGACACCCCGATTCACATGGGAATCGGACTCAACTCCGGTAAGTTCGTCGCTGGAAACATGGGCTCCGAGCGCCGAATGGAATACACGGTCATTGGCGACGACGTCAACCTGGCCCAGCGCGTCGAGTCGAAGGCCGGACGCGGAATGGTCCTGATCACCGAGTCGACCTATGAAAAGACCAACAACCGGCTCCTGACCTGCAAGCTCAAGCCCGTCGCCCTCAAAGGCAAGTCCAAGGAGGTCATCACCTTCTCCGTGCGCGGGATTCGGCAGGAATCGTCGTCGGGTGGCAAAGTCTTCATGACCAGCCTCCCCTGCGCGATCGGCGGCTGGCGCGAGGAGAACTGCCTCCGAGGGCTGCTCGTCAAGGTCAAGATCCTCGAGCCCGGCAAGGCGCTTGGGCTCGTGCTCTTCCACGAGCGCCCGGAGCCCGTGGGGCCCCTTGAGCTTGAGTTCTATGCGCCCGAGATGCCACGCCACACGCTGACCTTCGAGGCCCAAGGGGCGGTTCGGATCCAAGCCAAGCACGGCTGCTGCATCAAAGGCGTGTTCAGCTACAAGGACTCGGCCCTCGAGGACCTGTTTGAGAAGATGACCTATATGTCAGCGAACAGCCCCGAGACAGTCCCGCGCGCACTGACCCCCGCGTAGGCTCGACCGCCCGAGCTCCCCCCTCGAGTTCCACCTCCAGGGACGCCGCTACTTCAGCAGGCGAGCCTTGGCAGCCTTGAACTCTTCCTCGCTCAGCGATCCCTGCTCGTAGAGCTCAGAGAGGCGCTCGAGGTCCCGAACGAGGCCGTCAATCGGCCGCCTCTTGCCCCGGGTCTTGGGAGCCTTGGGAGCCTCTGTGCGATGCGCCTTCATGAAGGCAGCGATCCCTTCCCGGCGCCGGGGGGCTGGCGGAGGGCTCACGTCGCGAGGCTTCGCGCGGACCGGAGGAGCCTCGCCGAGGGTCTTCTTTGCCGGCGCGAAGCGAACTTCCACCTCGCGTGTGTCCTGGGGCCCAAGAGTCTTTAGAGGAGCGGGCTCGGGCGCCTCCACTGAAGGCTCGGGCGCCTCGTCCACTGTGGGTTCAAGGCCTGCGGTCTCAGGGTCCACCGGCTCCGTGCCCGGGGACTCGGCCGCGGCGGAATCGGCCCCGGCCGTCTCGAGCCCTACCGAAGCGAGGACCGCGGGCTCGGCGGAATCGAAGTCGGGCTCGCGGAGTTCGGAGAGAGGTCGACCCTCAATCACGATCTTGATCCGCTCTCCTGGCCGGGGAGTCGGTCGAGGGACGCCTCTCGCGAGAGAGCGCGGGCGGTGGGGGGCCCGCGATTGGAGCCGAACGCTTGTCTTGAGGGTTGGATCTCGCCGCGCAATCTTGCTCCGCAACACGATCGCTCGCTCTTGGATCCCGACCGGATCAAGGGCATTGCCCCGCCTACGCCCGATCAGCATCTCCTTGGCGAAGACTTCCTTCATCTTCGAGCGGGAGGGGGCCTCCCCCTCCTTCAGACAGTCGAAGTAGTAGGACACGACTTGACCTATAGCCCAAGTCGCTGCGTAGTTGAGGGGATAGGTCAGGATCGGCCGCACGAGCGGGACAGCTTTTCCCACGATCCCGATCAAGGCTTGAGACGTGAGCGCCAGCCAAGCCACGCTCATCACCTCTCGCACGATCAGACCCGCGCGCGCGGGCGTGACCTCAAACCCCTTGATCCGCCCGATGTGCAGCGCCAGTTTGGCGTGCAGCGGCATGAGCACGAACAAGTCGGCTGCGGGAAAGGGCTGGAGACAAGCCACGATCCCGGCCACGGTCCCGGCATCAGCGATCGCTTGATCTACCTGCTGCTGGGAGTCGACGAGGGGGTCGGCGTCGAAGCGGAGGGTCCCCGCAAACGCGCTCGTCAGTTCAGCAACGAACTCCCGGACTGGATTGACCACGGGCCCACTGTACGTGTTCTCGTGCCGACCGCCCGCGCCTCGAGGAACTCACGATCGCTCGGTGCCGGCCCCTGGATCGCCGGCGCTCAACCTCGCCGGGCGCTCAGCGCCTTGTCTTGAGCCAGGTTCCAGGTTCCACCCAGGCCCAGCTCGCGGAGGCGTGCCTTGGCGGCCTGGAGAAGCCCTCGCCGGCGCTCGTAGGAGATAAACGCTCCCTTGAAGCCGTAGAGGACGGTTCGCCGGATCTCCTTCGGCGTGAGCTTGAAGTGCTCCCAGGCCAGGAGGTATTCGTCGGTCAGGGTGACGTCTGAGACCATCCGGTTGTCCGTGCAGAGAGGCGCCCGGACCTCGAGGTCGAGCAGCTGGCGAAAGGGGTGATCGGCCAAACTCGCGATCGCGCCCGTTTGGAGATTGCTCGTCAGGCAGACCTCGACGCTGACGCGACGATCGCGGAGGTAGTGGAGGAGCCCCTCTCCTTGTTCGAGCACCCGCGTCCCGTGCCCGACTCGCTGGGCGTTGAGATACGTGACTGCCTCTTGGATCGACTCGGGGCCGTAGCCCTCTCCGGCGTGGACCGTGATGTTGAGGAAGTTGTCTATGCAGTAGTGGAACGCGGCCCGGTGGTGGTGGGGGGGAAGTTAGCCTCGGCGCCTGCGAGGTCGAATCCGACCACTCGCTCGACGCCCTGTCTCTTGGCGTCGACGGCGAGGTGCGCGGCGGCGAGCGAGCATTGGCTACCCAGCTCTCGCTCATTCCCGTAGGGGAACACGGCTCGCACCGAGCGGTGGTAGTGCCCAATGCTCTCGTGGTAATTGCGCATCGCGCAGACCAGGATCACGCTCTGAATCCCGCCCTGCGTCTCGCTCTCGGCCCGGGCCAGCCCGTCGTCGACCGCCCGCAAGACATCGAGGCCGGTCAACCCGGGGTGAATATGACGCTGCGGGGCGAAGCGCACTTCGAGATACCAGACGTTCTCGGCATAGCAGTCCATGGCCAGTTCATAGGCCGCCCGCTCGAGGGCCTCCGAAGTCTGGAGGACGCCACAGATGACGTCGAAGGGGAGGAGATACTCCTCGAGGCTCTTGCAGTTGAGGCCCGGGCGGAGGATCGAGCGGAGCTTCTCGGGGTCGGTGTCCTCAGGGAGGGTGTAGCCCAGGTCCTCAGCCAAGCGGCGAACGGCAGGATCCGACGCCATCTCGGCGACGGTCTCGACGCGTAGGCTGCCGTCGAGATGGCAGTGAAGATCCGTCTTGGGCAACGCGCGGAACAGTTCCGCGCGATCGACGTCGCTCAAAGCCGCTAGGTCCTGGATCTTGGCGGGCTCTTCGGATTCGGTCATGGTGCCTCCTGGCCCCCATTTGAACGCACGTCTCGGCGCTGACAACCCGGGGCTCGCACTTCCTGCGTCTCCCCTGGACAACGTGTCGCGATTGAGTCCCTCCTGGTAGGCCCCAAGGCCTGGCCCGGGGCAGTTCGCAAGGCTGGCTTTACAAGCCGGACGCCGATCCGCCTATCCATCCGGCAGCCATAAGTCTAATCACAGAAGGCTGCTTGTCATTGATTGAAGGCGAGGTTGCGATATCTGCGCTGCGGCGCTAGTTTGACTTACAGCACCTGGGAGCCAAATGCCGCGGCTAATTGTGATCGGACAAGAGAACCGTCCGAACCAGATTCATGACCTCGATGGTCGGGTGATCAGCCTCGGAAGGAGTTCCGAGAACCACATCCAGATCGACGACCTCAACAGCTCGCGGCACCACTGTGAGATCCACGAGCAGGGCGAGGGCTACGAGCTCATAGACAAGGACTCTCGAAACGGGATCTTCCTCAACGGTCGCCGCGTCACGCGCCACGCCCTCGAGCCGACGGACAAGATCGAGATCGGGACGACTGTCATTTACTGGGAGCGCCTCCCGTCCTCAGCAGATCGCGTCGGGCGAGACACGGTCGACATTAGCACCGGGACCTACGCCGCCGTTGCGGACCCCACGGGGGTCCAGGGGGTCATGAACTCCGTCTTGGACACCGCCCGACTCGCTCCAGATAGGACGCGGCGCGCCCGCGAGGAGGAGACCAATCCTGGCGTGACCCGCGACCGACCCACCGAGGCCACCGACATCGCGATGCCCGAAGTCGGTCGGGGCGAGCTGCGAGAGCTGCGCCAGCTCCTCAATCTGAACCGAGTCTTCAACACGATCCGTAACCTCCGTCGCCTCCTTGAGACGGTGATGGACACCGTGATCCAGGTCTCGGGCGCGGAGCGAGGCTTCCTGATCCTGAGCGAGGGGGGCGAGATTCGGGTCAAGGTCTCCCGGAACATTGACCAGGAGTCTCTTCGCGACGCTCGCGAAAAGATCAGCGAGACCCTCGTGCGCGACGTCCTCAGCGATGGCAAGGCCGTCCTCCTGACCGACGCGGCTAACGACGAGCGATACGGCGGACGGCAGAGCATTCTCAACATGAAGCTCCGCTCGGTCCTGGTCGTTCCCCTGACCCACCGCGAGGGGACCATGGGTGCGATCTACCTCGACAACCGGTTCGCGTCCTCCCGCTTCGACGCGACGACCCAGGACCGACTCGAGCTCGTCGCGGCGTCGGCCGCAGTTGCGATCGAGAACGCGCGTCTGTTCGAAGAGAACATGCGCCAGCAAGAGGAGCTGCTCCACGCAAAAGAAGAGCTCGAACGCCTCAATCAGCTCCTCCGTGAGCGCGTCGAGGTCCAAGACCGTCAGCTGACCAAGGCTCGCGAGGCCCTCGCGGCTCGCCGCGAGGCGATCTCCCTCAAGTACTCCTACGACAACATCGTGACCGCCTCGCCCAAGATGCTCGAGATCTTCTCGATCCTCGACAAAGTCACCGACTCCAACGTCCCGGTCTTGATTCAAGGAGAGAGTGGAACCGGGAAGGAGCTCGTCGCACGCGCCCTCCACTTCAACGGCCCCCGCCGCAAGCTGCGCTTCGTCTCGGAGAACTGCGCCGCGATCCCAATCAACTTGATGGAGAGCGAGTTCTTCGGGCACGTCAAGGGAGCCTTCACCGGCGCGACCACCGACAAGATGGGGCTGTTCGAGGTCGCCGACGGAGGCACCCTCTTCCTCGACGAGATCGGCGACATGGACCTCGACATGCAGACCAAGCTCCTGCGCGTGCTCCAAGACGGGGTCCTGCGACGGGTCGGCAGCAAGGACTTCAAGCGAGTCAACGTCCGGATCGTGTCTGCGACGAACAAGGACCTCCTCCAGTGCATGAAGGAGGGGAAGTTCCGGGAGGACCTCTACTACCGCTTGAACGTGATCAACATCATGCTGCCTCCCCTCCGCGACCGCCGCGAAGACGTGCCGCTCCTCGCGGAGCACTTCCTCAAGCAGCAAACTCGCCAATCCGGGGCAGGCGAGCGAACCCTCTCGGACGAAGTCCTCGACGTGTTCCTGCGCTACCACTGGCAAGGCAACATTCGCGAACTCGAGAACGAGATCATGCGGGCCAGCGCGCTGAGCAAGGACCTGATCGGGCCCGAACATCTGAGCCGAACGGTGATCGAAGGCGCCCGCCAGCCCTTGGCCGATGCCCCTAAGGACGCCAAAGTCCGCGGTCTCCTGCTCACCGGCAAGACCCTCAAGGAGCTCGTCGCCGAAGAAGTCGACGCCCTCGAAACGACCGCGATTACGGAGGTCCTGAGGCGGACGGGCTACAAGAAGAGCAAGGCCGCGCGCGTGCTCGGAATCTCACGCCCAACCCTCGACGCCAAGATCGAGAAGCACGGCTTGACGCGCGCACAAGTGCTCGAGGGCACGCCTTAAGTCGCCTACCGCTTCTCAGCTCCGAGCGGAAAGCCAAGCCCGGCGGCGATCTCTCGGACCTGCCCCGCTTCGCGGGAGCTGAAGGCCCGGGCCCAAGCTCCGGTTCGGTCCTTGCCCTGAGGTCTGAGTTGGCTCGACTCGATGGCGGCCTCGAGCAGGGCTCGCAAGAAGCCCTCGTGTTCGAGGGCGATCGCGAGGACCATCGCGCGCTCCGCCGACTTGACGCTCACCCTGACCTTCGTCGGGTCCTCTTCTAGATCGAGCGCTACCCACTCGGATTCGTAGCCAGCGAGGCGTCTTCGGATCTGCCGCTCGTAGTATCTCGCCTCTGCTATGTCTCGAGCTCGGTTCATCGCTTCGAGACGCTTCCGCCCGTCCACGACCTTTCGCAGCCCCGCGACCACGCGGCCTCCCTGCGCCTGAACCCGGCCGAGGTTGAGCAGGCTTCGCGCGAGGAAAAGCCTGCGATCGTGAGCCTGGCGGACGTCTTGCTCCTGCTCCTTGCGTGCGAGCTCTGCCTCTAGCCGCGCGACCAAGGTTAGCCAGTGTCCCTCGATCCGTTCGTGGTGGCCGAGCACTTCCTCAGCGGCCACGGCTGCGACCGTGAGTTTTTGCCACGTCGCGCCCGCTTCCGCCTCGGGAGGTCGACGTGTCTCGGCCTCCGCGCAGAGGTCGAGGAGGCTCTCTGCCTCCCGCAGACCCGCCTCCCCCGTGGAGAAGGTCTGCGAGATCGCCTGGGCGAGTCGGCCGTCGAGGTGGGCCCGATACGGGTCGCTGAGGTCGTGAATCCGACCCGCAAGGATCTCCTCGCCCTTGGCCCTCACAAAGGCCGGGTCCGGCCCCTCCTCTGTGGAGAGCTGGACCAGGAGCCCGGCCTGGCTGCCGGGGTGGCGGCTCAGGAAGGCCTCCACGACCTCAGGATCAATCTGATCGCTCACCCCGCTCCACGAGCGCTCGGAGCCGACCCGCGTCAGGAACAAGGCCAGCCGAGTTGACCGCTCTCGATTCGCATGCACGACTCGCAGGTCTCGGACCCACTCCCTGAGTTCAAGGACGCTCGGTTTGCTGAGGTCGAGGTAGGACAGGTGCTCGTCCAAGCAAAGCGACTTGTCCACCGCCACCCCGCTCTCCTCGTTGAGCGCAGGCAACGCCCCTCGGTCGGCTGGGCCCGGTACCCAGCCTCGGATTGCGGCTTCCAGCACCCCCCGAAGCTTGGGTCCCGGGCCCTTGGGGCAGAGCTGCTCGAGCGCCTCCCCACCAGCTCGGACTCGGGCTAGGTCGGCTTTGACCAGAAAGCGCTCCCAACGAGGAGCGCCCCTCTCGAGGCCTGATAGCCGTGCCTCGGCGAGGGCGCGACCCACTCCGCCGGCGTCTCGCAGAGCGCGCTCTAGGAGCAGAATCGGGTCGGCGCGGTGGGGGAAGACCTGGTCGTCGTTGGGAATCCGAGCGATTCGGTCAGTGATTCCCTGGACGGCCCGCGCTCGGACCGCAGCCCTCAACACCTCAGAGTCGCCGGCGTTCTCCAAGAGCCCCGCCAGGTCGGCAGGCCGACTGAGTTCGATCGAGTAGATCGCATGCGAAAGCAGCTCCAAGGGGTGGGTTGGAGCTGACTTGGGATCGAACCGACTCAGCTCTCGGCGTGCGGCGTCTGGATTTCCCGAGGAAGCCAGTTGGCGGGCGCGCGCGATCCTCAGCGCCAGCCCAGGACCGTGAGGCGGACTCACGCCGCGACGAAGCGCGTCGTAGGCCGCAAGTCGTCGCCGCCGGACAGCCAGCTGCTGCTTGTCCAATCCAGCCCCCTCCAGGTCGTCGAGGAGGCGGTTGGCTCGCTCCAGCAGGGCTGCGTTCGGGAGTTCCTCAGGCCGAAGACCAAGCCTCGCTGGGTGGAGCTTCTCCGCCTCGAGCGCCGCGTAGGCGCTCGAGGCGACCGCGAGGCTGCTCTCCCCTCGAACGCTCAGCGCCACGAGCCCCAACACTCCGAGCGCGATCAGGAGGGCGAGTCCTGCGAGGCGAGGCTTGAGTCTGGACCGGATCACCTCGCCCCCCATGAGGAGCCGCTCAGCCTGCGCGAGGCTCGGCCGTCGGCTGGCGTCCTTGGCCAGCAAGGCGAGCACGAGCTGCTCCAGATCAACCGGGATCGGCTTGGGGCTGGCCTCGCTCGGGCGGGGCGGGTCGTCCAAAATGACCGCTTCGAGGAGCTCGAGCACCGTGCCTCGAATCAGGGGCGGCCTCCCTGTCAGGGCGAAGTAGAGCAGCCCCCCGAGGGCATAGGCGTCGGCCGCGGGCCCGGCCTCCTCTCCCATGGCCTGCTCGGGTGCCATGTAGGAGGGAGTCCCGATCAGATCCCCCCCGCCGTGAGCTTGAGGGTATTCGCGCGCAGCGAGCGGGCGATTCCCCAATCAACTAGCCGCGGCTCGCCGCGATCGTCGAACACGACGTTGCTCGGCTTGAGGTCCCTATGCACGACGTCATGCCCGTGGGCATAGCGGAGCGCGCTGACCAGCTTGAGCGCCAGCTCGCGAACGGCGTTCGGCTCCAGGGGTTGACCCTCCCGTACGCGCTGCTCTAGGTCGCCGCCTCCCAGCAGCTCTTGGACTAGATAGGGTTGGCTCCCCTTGAGGCGGGCGGCGTGGATTCGCACGACGTGAGGATGCTCGAGGCGAGCGTTGACTTCCGCCTCCCGCGTGAAGCGCGGGAGCTCCTCAGGACTCAGCTCGGTGATCGCCTTGAGCGCATAGCGGGCCCCGCTGCCGACGTCGAGGACCTCATAGACCTGACCCATGCCGCCCTCGGCGACGAGGCGAACGAGCCGATAGGGACCGAACTCCTCGCGGGCAGGAAGGAGCTCAGCGAGCTCGAGGGGGGAAATCAACTCTCGGTCGAGGAGGAGCGAAGCCAGCGAGGCGGGCATGCCGAGGCTTCGTCGCTCGCCGACCTCGAGCAGACAGGCCTGGAGCGTCAGCGCTGCGACCCGCTCGCCCGCTCCGAGGCGTCGGGCGAGCTCCGTGTCTTCTCGCGCAGGCTCCCACTTCATGCAGTCACGGTAGCCGGTCGGCTGAGCCTTCGCGGCGACCTAAGGCCTGAATGGGTCTGTCTGACCCCCAAAACGCCCCTTGCGAAGCAAGGGAGCGCTCCATGAGTTCCGGTACTGGAACCGAGCATGCGTACCATGGGTCGGCCCGACGGCCGAGCAGCGCGAGGCCTCGTGCTGCGGAGCAGCACCAGAAGACACAGCCAGCGCCCTCGCTCCCGGACAGGCGGGCGGGGGTAAACCCCGCACGCTACAGATCGCGATAGGGCCCCTCCGCAAGGCGCCCTATTGGACGGTTCACAACACGCCTTGGTAGGGGCGGGGTTTACCCCC
>JAESQQ010000254.1 GCA_016765095.1 Planctomycetota bacterium
CCGCAGGCCGGCGACGAGTTCGGGCACCGTCGGGAAGCGGGCGTTGGGGTCGCTGGCCATAGCTCGGACCAGGACGCGTTGGAGCGGTCGGGGGACGCCGTGGCGCTCGAAGAGGAATACGTCTGGGCGGCCGGGCAGCATCGTCTCGCCCGTAAGGAGATACGCCAAGGTCGCGCCGAGGGAGTAGATATCGATCGCGCGACCGTCCGTGGGTCGCCCGGCGATCAACTCAGGCGCTGCGAAGGCGGGGGAGCCGGCGGCAGAGAGAGTCCCGTCTAGGGAGCGTGAGAGCCCGAAGTCGACGAGGCGGACCCAGCCGTCCCGATCGACCAAAATGTTGCTCGGCTTGACGTCGCGGTGGAACACGCCGTTTCTATGCAGGGCGTCGAGGCCGTCTGCGACTTGACAGGCGCAGGCCACGGCGTCTGCGAAGGACATAGGTCCCTTGTCCGAGACCCAGTCTTGGAGAGTCCCCGCGTCGAGATACTCGAACGCGACGTATGCCAGGTCGTCTGTTTCACCCGTGGCTAGGCTCTGGACGAGCCCAGGCGCGCGCTCCCGGACCCGGATCTCCTCGACCTGGCGGAGCATTTCCAGCTCGCGGCGGTAGCCCTCGGGGTCGTTGTGGAACACCTTGAGCGCCACCTCCCGGCGGAGCCCTTCCCGCTCGCGGGCCAGGAAGACTTGACCTTGCGAGCCTGCGCCGAG
Organism: Planctomycetota bacterium; assembly: GCA_016765095.1. Lineage (GTDB taxonomy): Bacteria > Planctomycetota > J058 > J058 > J058 > NORP233. Next base: position 709 of record JAESQQ010000254.1, read on the forward strand.
GAGCTTCTGGAGCTCGTAGCCCGGGACGTCTGGGAGGGGGCTCATTCGGCGCCCAGGACGAGCGAGATCCCGCGCTGGAACTCTCCGCCTTCGCCGAGGCGTGGTGAGAAATGGGCCAGGCCCGCGCGGAACCGGGCCAGGAAGTCCTCGAGGCGATCCCGCTCGACGCTTGGGGGGAGGTCTTCGAGCTGGGCTCGGGCTTGGCCAGGGTCGCGCAGGCAGACTTGGAAGACCCGGAGCGCGACGTCGAGGCGCCCGTCACTGGGGGTGAGGTCGAGCTCGTTGGCGAGGAGCCGCCGGAACACGACTTCGCGGCCTCGCTTGAGCAGGCGCGCGACGCGGTCGACGCTGATTTGCTCCCGGCGCGCGATCTCGGCGTTGCTCCGGCCGTGCACGATTCGATCCGCGAGGGCGTAGAGCACGGCCGGATCGCTCTCGCTGCCCTGGGTGAAGTGGTCTCGGCAGGCCGCGAGGGCTTCGACCAGGCTGGCTTCCACGTCGAGGGCCGCGAGCTCTGGCTCGGGCGGGGCGGTGAGCTGATCGGAGACTTCGTCTGAGAGCGGCTCTCCGCGGCGGGCGCGGAGGAGATCGCTCACACGTCGCTTGACGACGGTCTGCAGGAGCGCGCGGAACTTACCGCGCTCGGTGTCGTGGCGTGGCGCGAGCCGCTCCTTGATCTCGAGCAGGATTCCCTGGAGGAGGTCCTCCCGATCCTCGCGGCTCAGCCAGCGGTAGCGCCGAGCCAGGAGTCGTTCGAGCGGCCCGGCGTAGGCCGCGGCTGCTTCCCAGGCGCGCCCGCCACCCTGGAAGAGGGCGCTTTGGGTCGTGAACCAGAGGCTTTCGTGCACGCGCTCAAGGACTCCAGACTCTGAGGCGCTGCCCCAGACTCTTGGGCAGCATACGGCTCGCAGACCGGTTCCTTGGGTCGGGGCGCGTCGCGGACAGCGCCTACTGAGACGGGGGCGCGGGAAGGACGAGGACTTGGTCTCTCAGGGTCCCCACGAAGAGCAAGCGTCCGTCTTCGCTGAGGGCGAGCTGCCGGGGACGCGCTGGGAGACTGTAGATCTTGACCGGGTAGACCCAGTCGTCGGGGTTGCGCTCCTGGTCGAGGGCGAGCTGCTTGGTTTCGAAGTAGCAGAGCCAACCTCTCACCTTCTCGTCTGGCGGAACCCCCTTCGGGGGAATCCAGTCGCAAGCCACAAGGAGTCCTGCCTCCAGGAACAGGCAGCTTGGCGACTGGATCGAGAGCAGATCCGTCGCTGGATGCGAGGGAGAGTTCTCGGCGATCGGGCTCAGCCGAAGGGGAGGCGCCTTGAGGTCTCGGGGGTCACGAAGCACGGCCCCGTCGCGATTGAGCCCCAGAAAGAGCCGGTCCTCTGTGGGCGAGAGCGCGAGGAAGATCCCGGCGGCTTGGAGTCCGACCGCGACTCCGTCGTCGAGTTCCTCTCCGGTCAAGGTGTAGCCCTTGAGGAAGCAGCCAGAGTCCGCCGCCTGAGTCGGACCCCCCGTCACGAACAGGCGGTCTTGGGCTCGATTGGTGAGGGCGGCTCGGACGAGGTGATCCTCCCGGCGAGCCGGGAGCGGCTTGCCCTTGGGCCAGGGAAACTCGCTCAGGAGGGCGTGGCTGCCCGGTTGAGGGTCCTTCGGGTCGAGGTTCTCGCCGAAAACGAGCGCCCCGCTCCTAAGTGGCGTGACACCATTGGCTTCGAACGACTTAAGGTTGAGGGAAACCTGGAGCTGCTCCGTCGGAGACCAGCGGGTCAGCAACCTCGTGCACACGAGCCACACGACCTGGCCGTCTCGCCTCGCTTGGAGCAGTCTCCCTGCGTCCTTCGGGCGGTGGGGTCCGACGAACTCCACTCTTTCGCCGGTGGCTAGGTCCCAGATCCAGCTCGGCTGGCTCTTCCCATACGTCAACAGGCGTCCGCCGGGCAGAACGAGGGGGTCGCACTCCCTGCTGCGCTTCGAGCGGGTGCCTCCGAGCGTGGTGAGGATTGGGGCCATGCTTTGACCGGCCCACGGCGTGAACTCTGCGCGAGCCTTCTTGGCCAGCTTCGGGCGCGCGTTCGCGCCGTGGGATTCGATCCAGGCGGGGAGCGCGAGGTAGCGCTCAACTCGACTGAAGTCGTTGGCCTTGAACGAGGGGAGGGCGTCCCAGGCCAGCTCCGCATGTCGTGCGCGGACTGCGCCTAGGTTCTTCTTCGCGGCGACTCGCTCGTATCTGGCCAACCAGGCCTCGACGCTCTTGAGCGTTGGCTTCAGCTTGATCTTCATCCACGCGCTCTCCGCGTCGCCGGAGGTCTCGGTCTTGGTCGGCGTCTCGGTCGGGGCTCCGCTTCGCGTTGCAGTGAGGCCTGCACCCAGCGCGAGGAGGACGAGGGCGATCAGCCCGACGACGATGCCTCCAAGACGCCTGCGCGGGGCCTCGAACCCTCCTGAGAGGTAGGAGCGTAGGTCTGCAGCGAGCGCTCTGGTGTCGGGGTAGCGATCTGTAGGCTCCTTGGCGAGACAGCGGAGCACGATCGCATCGAGGGCCGGGTCGACCCCGGCGCGGCGCGACGAGGGCGCTGGGGCGGGTTGCGTGAAGATCTTGGTCACGGTCGCTATGGGCGAGTCTGCGACGAAAGGCGGTTCGCCGGTCAGGACCGCGAACAGGGTGGCCCCCAAGCCATAAACGTCGGAGTGGGGCCCGAACTTCTCCTTCTCGCCGCCGGCCTGCTCGGGGGGCATGAAGGCTGGCGTCCCGATCATGGCGCCCGTCGCCGTCAAGGAGCTCGCGCCCTCGGCTCGCGCGAGGCCGAAGTCGGTGATCTTGACCTGTCCGCCGACCTCGATCAGCACGTTTTCGGGCTTGAGGTCGCGGTGGAGGAGTCCGGCTGCGTGCACGTAGGCCATGGCTTCGCAGAGCGCGACGCCGAGTTCGGCTGTTCGCCGTGAGTCCCACGGGCCACCCTCGATCAGCGTGTCCTCGAGGGATTTCCCTTCAACGAGCTCCATCGCCAAGTAGGGGCGGCCGAGGTGGATTCCAGCTTCGTGGACGGTCACGATTCCGGGGTGGCGGAGCTTGCCGAGCGCCTCGCATTCGCGCTCGAAGCGCTCCGCTCCGACTCCCTCTTCGAGCAGGACCTTGATCGCTGCGCGCCGGCCGAGTTCGTGGTGGACGCCCGAATAGACCACGCCCATGCCGCCGCGGCCGAGCTCGCCCTCGATCCGGTAGGGCCCTATGAACTGTTCGCCTGGGGGGGCGTTGCCCAGGCTCACGCTCGTCTCCTCGCAGGCGGCAGGCGTCGGTTCGTGGGATCAGGCTTCATGGCTACCTAGGACTCGGTCGCTCGTCCGAGGGAGACGGTCTTGATCCGAGCGAAGACTTGAGTCCCCGGCTCGAGCTCGAGCGCTTCTCGTGAGCGGGTCGTGATCCTAGCCAAGATCGAGGCTGAGCTCGCCTCCCCACCCAGGCGAATCAGAGCCTCGGCCGGCGGTCGCTCGAGGATCTCCTGGACCTCGACGCGGAGCACGTTGAGGGCGGAGCTTCGTCCGGGTGGGTCGAGATCTAGGCTGACGTCGCGGGCTGAGATTCGCGCTCGGACTTCGTCGCCGGGCGCGTGGTCCTGTCGTCGCACCCAGAGGGTTCCCCAGGGGCATTCGAGTTCGGTCAGGTGGTGGCGCTCGTCGTGGCCACGGACTCGCGCGTGCACGACGCTCAGGGCTTCGGCTCCGAGCTCGGCGCCGAGTTCGAGGCTCCCGAGGAGTTCGGCTGCGGGGCCTTGAGCTCGGATTCGACCGGCCTCGAGCCAGATCAAGTCGTCGGCGAGGCGGGCCAGGTCTCCGGGCGCGTGGCTGACGTAGAGGACGGGCAGCTCGAGTCGGCGCTGGACCGCTTCGAGGTGGGAGAGGACCTCGGCCCGAGCTGCTGGGTCGAGGGCTGCCAGCGGCTCGTCGAGGAGGAGGAGCTGGGGAGCGGAGAGGAGCGCCCTCGCGATCGCGACCCGCTGTTGCTGACCCCCCGAGAGCGTGCTGGGCGACCGCTCCAGGAGGTCGGTGAGCCCGAGCCAGGACACGACGTCTGCTCGAGTCAGCTCGGCGGAGCGCGCGCGGCGCTCTGCGAAGGCGAGGTTCTTGGCCACGCTCAGGTGGGGAAACAAGGCCGCACCCTGGAACACGTAACCGACGCGACGTGCGTGGGGTGGGCGGGAGGCGTCTGGCCCCAGCCACTCCTGCTCCCCGACGTGAATCTGGCCCGTGCAGGCCTCGAGTCCGGCCAGGCAGCGCAGGAGCGTGGTCTTGCCAGCCCCGGAGTGGCCGAACAGCCCCGTGACGCGTCCGGGTTGGATCGTGAACTCGGCTTCGAGCTTGAACGGGCCTCGCCCGCAGCAGAGCTTCGCTTGGAGCGCGCTCACGGTCTTGCCTCCTGGAAGCGCCGCTCGACGAGGTAGACCGCGAGCAGGATTAGGAAGGAGAACGCGAGCATTCCGCCCGCGAGGAGGTGGGCCTGGTCGTAGTGGAGCTGTTCGACTTGCTCGTAGATCGCGATCGAGAGCACGCGTGTCTCTGCGGGGACGCTGCCGCCGATCATGAGCACGACGCCGAACTCGCCGATCGTATGCGCGAAGCCAAGCGTGGCGGCGACGAGGTAGCTCGGGCGTGTGAGGGGGAGGACCAAGCAGCGAAAACGGTCCAGTGGGGACGATCCGAGGGTCGCCGCGGCTTCGAGGAGCGTTGGGTCGATCGCCCGGAACCCAGCCTGGAGCGGTTGGACGACGAAGGGCAGTGAGTAGAGCACCGAGCCCACGACCAGTCCCCCAAACGAGAACACCAGTCGAGGCCCGCCCAGCGCCTCCCAGATTCCGCCGACCAAGCCTTCGGGCCCGAGCAGGACGAGGAGGTAGAACCCAAGCACGGTGGGTGGGAGGACGAGGGGCAAGGCGACGAGCGCTTCGACGACGGTTCGCCCGAGCGAGCGTCCTCGCCCGAGCCACCAGGCGAGCGGCGTCGAGAGGAGGAGCAAGATTACGGTCGTCGTTAACGCGAGCTTTAGGGTCAGGACGATCGCGTCCCAGGGTCCCCGGCTCTCAGAGGCCTCCACTCGCGTTGGCTCGAGCCCTGAGCGGGCGGGTGGGTCGTAGCCGGCCGCTGAGATCAGGGCTTGAGCCTTGGAGGCTTTTAGGAAGGCGCAAAACGCGCGGGCGGGCGCTCGCTCGGTCAGGAGCACGCCCTCTTGGAGGAGGGGGGCGTGGAGGTGGCTGGGGAGGAGCCAGGCGGTCTGACCGCTGGCCTTGGCCTGAGACCAGGCCACGAGACCCAATTCCGCGCCGCCGGAGCGTGCGATCTGGTGCGCCTGGGCCACGCTTTGCCCGAGCACGAGCTTGGGCTGGAGCTCTGCCCAGAGCCCAAGTCGGGTCAGGGCCTCTCGGGCTGCGGCGCCGTAAGGCGCGGTCGCGGGGTTCGCGATCGCGAGGTTTCGAAACGACCCTCGCCGGAGGGTCGCCTCGCCCTGAGCCGGGTCGTTGACGCCAGCGCCGACGAGCGCCAAGCGACCGGTCGCGTAGGAGAAGCGCCAGCGGGCACGGCCCGCAGCTTTGAGGGCGGCCGGGCTCCGTGTGTCGGCAGCGAGAAACACGTCGTAGGTGGCGCCGTGTTCGATCTGAGCGAGGAGCGCGCCTGTCGAGCCGGACGAGAGGACAACGCGGTGTCCGGTGTCTCGCTCGAATTCCTCGGCGAGGTCCTGGCCTGTGCGAAGGAAGTTGGCTGCGACCGCAACCCGAATTTCCTCGGCTCCGGCGCTCTGGGCAGCGCACACCAGGCCCAGGAGGGCGAGGGCGGAGAGGGAGGTGCGGGCTCTCACGAGCGCTGCTCTGTCCCGGCTCGACTCGGGTCGTAGCCCGAGAGCCCGCTCAGCGCCAGTCTGAGGCGGCGAGAGCGGAGGCTCGCCAAGACCGCGGCGACGGCGGGGTCGTTCACGAGGCTGGCCCGGGTCACGAGGTCGTAGGCCTGTTGCTCGATCGAGAGGAAGCCGAGGCCCGCCTCGTCTGCGACGAGTCGGAGGCAGGGGCCGAGTTGAGCCCAGCCGCTTTGGATCGTGGCGGCGACGCCGAGGTGGTCTCGCGCGACGTGATCGAGCCGGGGCGGTCGCTCGCTGACCTCGGCTGCAATCACACAATCGAGGCAACGACGAGCGCCTGAGCCCTCGGCTCGCGCCACCCAGCGGAGGCGTGAACGAAGGGCGGCGCGGACGCTCTTGATTCGAGCGCTGGGCGCGAGGGCGAGGCCGGCCTCCCATGTCGCGACGTGTGTCAGGACGGCTTGATCACGCCCCAGGGCGCGACGGGCAGCGCTGGCGTTGGGCCCCAAGTGGACACCCGCCATGTGCACCGCCCCTGACGCGAGGAGTTGGAGGGAGGTGCGGCTGGAGCGAGTCAGGGCGAGGACTCGGACTCCGCTGGAGCGCTCGACGTCGGCTGCCAGGATCCCGATCGCCGGGTCGCAGCCCGCGATGACGACGGTTCTTCGCGGGGGCGCCGAGAGGGCCGGGCCGTCGGCGGATACCGCTCCGCGGAGGGTCGGTTCACAGGGGTAGCGGAGGGGGCGACCTTCGACTTCTGCCAGCCAAGAGCGGGCTCCCTCGCGTGGGGGAGCCCAGGCCCACTCCACGTCCACACTTGGGTCGGCGAGGGAGAACAGGTCCTCGACGGTGAGGTTGAACGCTGCCGCGAGGCGGAGGGCTGCGCTCGTTGAGGGGGAGGCCAATCGGCCTGTCTCGAGTGCTGAGATTTCGGCCCGCGAGAGCCCGCTGCGCTGGGCCAACTCGGCCTGGGACCACCCGCGCTGGGAGCGCTCGGCGCGGACTCGGTGGGTCAGGGGGGCGGCAGACATGATTAACGCACTCCGACAGGATCCTAGCAAAACACCCGGCGGAGCAAAGCGGGGACTCTCCTCCCACGAGGACCGCCAATCCAGCCTGCTAGACTCCGCCGTGGAGCTGCGCGACGCGATCAAGCTGGCTATCGATCACCTTGTTGAGCACCAGGCTCCCGAGGAGGTCGCGGCCCACCTGACGGCGGCCGGCTACTCGGCGGCTCGGGCCGAGGGGCTCTCAACAACTTGCCTCCGCGCTTGCACCCTCGCTCGTGACGAGGTGGGTCTGGATTTGGCTCGCCTCCAGGAGGCGTTGACCGCGGGGGGGGCTCGCGCCGACACGGCTGCTTTGATTTCGCTCGAGTTGCTCAGTGAGCGGAGGCCCGAGTTGAGGCTTGGGGAGCGCGAGGGGGTGCCCGTCCTTCAGCTCTTGGGCGATCTCGATCGACTTCCTCCCGAGCGCTTGAGCGCGATTCGAGAGGAGATTCTCGAGCCTTTCATGGCGCGTGACTCTCGGCTCCTCGTTGATCTGGGTGCCATGACTGATGCTCCCCTCGAGGTGTTTGGGATTCTGTTCTCGGACATCGCCACACTTCGCGAGGCAGGGGGTGACCTCGTCGTTTGCGGGCTAGACGAGGAGACCAGTGAGTTGGCCGAGGCCTATCGGTTGGGGGCGTTTGTCTCCCTCGCCAAGGACCCAGTCGTCGCGCTGGCTCGGCTGGCGCGTCTCTCTGCCAAGCCGGCGGCGGGCAAGCGGTTCGTGGTTCTCCGCGGAGCGGCCGAGGGCTGCGGGATCCTCGCGTTGCGGGGGGCGCTTGACGCGCGAAGCGTCGAGCGCGCTGAGCGGAAGGTGCGCAAAGTTCTAGCCAAGCACTCCAAGCTGATTCTCGACTGCAAGGAGGTTCCTTGGATTTCGCCCGAGGGGTTCGCCTTCCTGCGCAGGATCTCGGCCGAGCTGGGGAGTTCCCTGCGGGTGGCGCGGATCGTCGGGCCTGCCGGGGTCGCTGCGGAGCGCGCGAAGCTGTCCAAGGCGTTTTCAATCTACGCGGGACGTCGGGAGGCGCTCGAGTCGTTCCCGGGGGCGTCTACGACGGGCGAGGTCGAGGCGATCGTGTCCTTGGAGGAGGGTGAGGAGGAGTCGGAAGAAAAGACGAAGGAACCAAGCTCGAGTGAGCCAGAGCCTGTGGTGTCTAGCGAGTCTGCTTCGGTCACGCCCCCAGCCGAGCCGCCTGAGCCGGCAGACTGAGTCGAGGGGTGCTGGGCGTATCAGCCCACAACGTCTCTACCGATCCGTCTCGTCGATCCAGTCGACGGGAAGATCTTGCCCGTCTGCGCCTCACTCCTGAGACCCATTTGACCCCCGAACTCCTAACTCCCGCTCGCTCACGCCCGGCCCAGCTCGTGCGCACGGCTTCACGTGACCCAGCCGCGTCGTCTCCGAAAGGACCAATCCCACACCGTTTGACGTGCCCGGCTGGCAACTCCCCGACGTGGTTCGCGTAGAAGCTGACCATCTTCCGGTAGAAGGGGCGCTTCTTCTGGCCGAGGGCCGCGAAGGCCACAAGCGCGCCGGCGGTTCGACCGGGATCGCCGTGGCCCTTCTGACCCGATCGAGGCGAGTAGCCGACGCCGCCATCCCCGCCCGAAGTGCTCTCGATCCAGGCCATGGCCTTGCCCAACTTCGCCTCGTCGAGTTCGATCCCTAGCCGGCGCGCGGCGCCCAGTCCGAGGAGCGCGTAGTTGCTCACGATCTCAAGCTCCAAGTAGTTGAGCGCGTTGGGACCGCCTGGGCCGTGGGCCCAGCCGCCGCTGGCCTCCATCGTCTCGAGGAGCTTGTTCGCGAGTTCTTTGACCTTGGCCTTGACGTCCTTCCGGCGTGTCTTGTTGGCGACTTCAGCCAAGAAGCAGAGCGCGTAAGCGTGAGCCCAGTTCTCCTGGTTCCAATTGCCTCGGCCGCCCATCTTGAGCCCGCCCTTGTCGGGGGTGTTGGCGTTCTTGAGCACGTATTCGATCGCCCGGCCGAGGGGGGTGCCCGGCTTGGGACTCGTGCCCGCGGAGAGGAAGGCCAAGCCGCCGAGGCTCGTGACGACGATCAGTCCCGTCCTGCCGCCGAGGTCCGTGGGCAGGCAGCCGTTGCCGACCTGGGTCTTGGCGAGGAAGCCCAGCCCTGCCTTGACGATCTTGTCGCAGCGCTTGCACTTCTTCGGGCAGCTCTTGGAGCAGGCCCCCAAGCGCGCGACCGGGACGAGGAGCTCGGTCTCGTTGCCGCCGCGGCGAACCTTGAGCTTGAGTGGCTGGCGCTTGCGCGCGGCCTCGACACGTTCGATCGCGGCGTAGAGCTCGAGGAGGGGCGTGCTCGAGGAGAAGTTCTTTTCGCCGACGCCGAGGATCTCGTCGCCCGCAGCCAGGCCGGCTCTCTTGGCGCCTCCGCCTGGGAGGACTTCGCTGACGCGGATCAAGGACCCGCTCACGTCTCCTCTGGCACCGATCACGCCGAGGTTGGCCAGGTCGGCCTCTTTCTTTTGACCGGGGAATCCCTGCCCGAATGCGCTCGGCGCAAGGAGCAGCGTGGCGAGCAACGCTGAGCACGCGATTTGCCAAAGGGCGCTGTAAGTCCGCGACATGTGACCTCCCAGGGGTTGGAAGAGACTACGGGACCAGGCCAGGGCTTGTTTGTCGCCTGGGTGTCACGCGAAGGGGTGGAAGCAGGGACGGATCTAGGCCAGACTGGGTCCCTTATGCTGAGCTCCAGGGATGTAATCGCAGGAAAAATGGCTGTCCAAATGGGCTATGCCACCGCGGACCTCGTGCGCCAAGAGCTGCGTGGGATGGTCGCGACCCCGGCTGATCCCCGCGACTTGATCCATAGGCTTCCGCTCCCCGACACAGCAATTCAGTTCCTCCGGCACCGAGTCGCGCTCTACGAGCACGTTCGTCGCGAGGCGGTCTATGTGCGGCTCCTTGAGAAGGGGACCACCATCAAGAGGCCAAAGCTGGCCCGGATCTTGGCCGAGCTCGAGCACAGCGAGTTTCGTCAGCGGCTCGGCGACGTATTGGTCGAGCGCGGCAACCTCAAGCCGGCCTACGACGCGAGCATGGTCAAGAAGCAGGAGACGATGCTCGCCCGCGACGAGAAGCGGATCCTCGAGCGCTATCGCCAGCGAGACTTCGAGGGCGTGGCCAAGCCGCTGATTCCCAACTCGAGCCTCAACCCCAACGACTTCAAGATCTCGGCCTTGTTCCGCTCCAAGGAGACCCGGGCCCTCGTTGACAAGGCCGAGCTCGCGCTCTTGCGAGCCGAGGCGCTCGCAGCGGAGGAGGTTTCGCCCCCCGTTGACGACTCAGAGGAGGTGGACGAGGACGCGACTGGGACCATGATCATGGACGGTCCGGTTCCAGCCAGCACGCCCTTGCCCTTCAACTCGACGCCGTTCCCGGAAGGTGACCTCACCGAGACCGCGAAGCTCCCAGTAGGGAGCGTGGCGCAGACCAAGGCGATGATGGTCGCGCTCGGGATGCTCGACAGCGCCGAACTCCCCGACCCGATCATGGATGCGCCGACGATTCCTCCGCCGCCCGGAGCTGCGCCGGCCTCTCGGCCGCCCTCGAGCCCTCCGAAGGAACCAGGTCGTCGCCCCGCGGGGCTTCGCTCAGCGGCGATCAAGTCGGCCGCTAAAGCGACGGCCAAGACGCTCTCGATCGAGGACGTCGCCAACCTGAAGCGGATTGGCGACTACGCGATCGTGGAGGTGCTCGGCGTGGGCGGGATGGGCGCGGTGTTCCTGGCTCAGCGAGACGGCACCGGCGTCTACGTCGCGCTCAAGGTGCTCCTGAGCGGGGCGGCCAGTCCGGAGGAGCGGGGGCGGTTCGCGCGTGAGATCCAGCTCGCCCAACGGATCGAGCACCCCAACGTGCTGGCCGTGATTGAGCCCGGCGAGACGCCCGAGGGGCTGGCTTACGTGGCCGTCCCGGCCTTGGCAGGCAAGGAGCTTCGGGATCTGCTCAAGCAGGGCTCAGGCAAGGGCTTGGCCCCAGCCCTCGTCGTGAGGATCCTGCGCCAGCTTCTGGGTGGGTTAGGCGCGGTCCACGAGGCCAAGGTGGTCCACCGGGACCTCAAGCCGGAGAACGTATTCGTGCTCGCCGGGGGTGACCACGAGGTCCGCTTGATGGATTTCGGCGTCGCCAAGCCGAGCGACGACGGCGGTCAGGACATTGACGTGTTCCGGACTCAAATGTCCGAGGTCACCGGCTCGCCCGCCTACATAGCGCCCGAGAGTATCTCGGGCGACCCGATCGATGCCCGGACGGACATTTACAGCCTGGGAGTGATGCTCTTTGAAATGCTGACTGGCAAGCTGCCCTTGGAGTCGGAGACGACCCAGGGTTTCTTGACCCAGCATTTGATCTCGCCGCCGAGCACCCTGGAGGAGGTCAGCCCAGACTTAGCGTGGCCGGAGGGGCTCGAAGACCTCATGGACCGAATGCTCGCCAAGGGCAAGACGGAGCGGCCGGCGAGCTGCGCCGAGATTTTGGCGGTCCTCGACGCAGGCTTGGCAGACGAGATCCTGGCCTTGGCCCCGGTCCCCGGCGAGGTGCCCGTCGAGCGCCCCGAAGGCGTCGAGGTTGGACCCGACGGCAAGGCGGCCTGGGGCTTTAAGGGCCTCCTCGGCCGCCTCTGGAAGAGCGCTTAAGTAAAGCGGAACTCGTAGGGGTCGGTCGTCGTCCAAGCGTCCTGTTCCCCCCTCTCGAGGAGGCCCTGTGCGCCCACCCGTTCCGATTGGCGTTCTCGTCATAGGCGTCTATCACTCTCTAATCGGTGGCTTGAACTTGCTCGCGCTTGGCTTGCTCATGATCGCGGCCTTCACGACGGCGATCCTGATCCCGCCCTCTCTGGGCGGGGGATTGATCCTCGTCCTGCTGAGCTTCGGCCTGATCTTCTTTGCGGCGCTCCACCTCTCGGTTGGAGTTGGCCTCTGGCGGGGGAATCGGGCTGCGCTCGTCGGCGCGATCGTGCTCTCGGGCCTCCTCGCGTTGGGCGGGGCCGGCATCGGAGCGGTCGAGGGGGAGATCGTGGGCCTCGGGAGCTGCCTGTTCCACGGTGGAATGACGATCTACTTGCTGTTCAGCAAGACCGTCCACGCAGCGTTCAGCCGCTGAGCCCAGCGAATTAGACAGCAAAGCCGCCAGCCATAAGGGATTGCGGGCAGACGCAGAGGGGTCACCGTATCCAGTCTTGGATACGGTGGCGCAAGGTCAGCCGGGTAATCCGCGTTGGATAAGGAGGCTTCTAGCGAGGCTCCGTTGGCGCTCGTCCCCGGTTGTCAGGAGGATGACCCTGGCCGCGCTCGTGGGGGCGTTCGGGGGTGGGGCATACACCTCCATACGCCCAAGATGGCGCCCCCGCGAACGAAACCGCACCAAAGGCCGAACCGGCGCCGCCGACGATCTACGTTGAGGCCGACGCTGCTCCAAGGCCCGAGGGGCCCGAACTGGTGTCCCACCCTATCGGGGACACCCACGCCTTCTCCGGGAGGTGATCCAGGTCAAGCCCGGTGGCATGCTCTCTGACACCCATGCCCCTTGGCCTGTAGCCTGCCCGACACCGCCTTGAGGTTTCCCGCCTGAGGGGCTTCCCGAATCAAAAGGTCGGGTGGCCACCACTGAAAATTAGCACAATGAACAAGATGAAGGATACCCACAGGAATTCGAGCGTGAGGATCCCCGTCGCGAGCAGGAGCGGGAAATACTCTCTCGTCTTGGTCGCGGGCCGCCAGGTCAGACCAATGCAGCACAACGCGAAGAGTGGAGGGAGGACCTCCCAAAGCCGGAACTCGTAGTCGCGCACCATGACAGGCCGATAGACCGAGAGGAAGCAGCTCAACAGAGCTAGACCGACCGCCGCGAACGCGAGGAACCACTCCGTCAGGCCCCACGGGCCGTTCTTTAGGGGTTCGGGTTTCGATTCCACGCCCCAGCCTAGCACTGACCCACCCGCTGGCCCGCTACGCCCGATCCTCGCTTGGCGGGCAGACCGCGTCGAAGCGGGTCGTAGCTGGCAGAAATTACACCGTATCCAGGGAAGGGGCTCACCGTATCCAAATCCGGAGCAAACCCAGGAGCCACAAGGGCCACGCAGCGTTCAGTCGCTGAGCTTCGCCTCGAGCCAATCGAGGCAGAGCGGCGCGAGCCACGGCGCGTAGATCGCGCTCGAGGCGTGGCCCGTCGGCAGGCTATAGCGCTCGGGGCGGCCCGCCGCCTTCCAGAGAAGTTGCTGGTTCGCGAAGGGCACGTCCTCGTCTCGTCTCGCCGTCACGAACAGGAGCCGTGCTGGGTCGAGGCTCCCCGCGAGGGCGAGGGGGTCTGAGGGGACCGCAGCTTTGATCTTGGCTTGGAGGGCGCTGGCGTCGACCCCGCGGGCCTTCCAGGCCGCGACAAACTCCAGCGCTCGACGCTCGCGGGAGCTTGGAATTAGGGTCTCGAGGCCCCCGCCGGCGAGCACGAGGACTCCGGCCTTGATCCGCGAGTCGGTCGCGCAGAGGAGCGCGGTCCCCAGGCCCCCTAAGCTGACGCCGAGCGCGCCGAAGCGCTGCGGGTCGACGTGGGGCTGGCCGGCCAGCCAATCCAGGGTTCGACGTCGATCAATGACTGCCGTCCGGAGGACGCGTTCGAGGCGCTCAGGAGGCGCGTCTCCAACGAGGTAGCGCTCGGCGCGGAGGACGACGGCGGCGTGGATTCCGCGGCGGGCGAGCGCCGGGCCGAGGCGACGAGCGATCGGTTGGCGACCGCCAAACATTGGGGTCACGATCACTGCGGGGCGCCGGCCAGGCTGGGTGCTCCGATACTCCAGGATCTGGACCTTGTGACGCTCGGGGTCTCCGGGGGTCGTGACCCAGAGTTGGACGAAGTTCAGCTCGTAGCCGGCTCCCGCGTCCTCTCGGCGCTCGAGGATCGGCGTGGCGGGTGGAGGATCGTGCTCCACGCTCGCGGCCAAGAGGGCGATCGTGACCACGAGTCCGGCTCCACTGACGAGCGTCGCTCGCCGCAGCCGACGGCGCCAAGGCCTGGGGGTCGGGTCGCTCATGGTCTGGGGGGGTGACTCTCTCCAGGTGGCCAGGTTCGAACACGGAATATCAATAGAGGGAATAGCAACGGGAACAGGGAATCAACAGGCGGTTTCGTTCGCCTTTCATTCCCATTCCCGTTCTCTATTGCTATTGATATTCCGTGTTCGAAGACAGCCTGACGAAGCCACCCTACTCGGTGGGTTTGGGAGCGGCTCCAGGGGAATTGGGCGATCACGCCCGAGGCAGCCAGCCCCCCTTCTCCTCCGCCCTCCGTTGACCGCAGTCTGCCACCCCCCTACTATTCCGTCCCGGTGCTAACCCCCCTCCTGTGAGGTCTCCATGAGCGAGTTTCGCGGCGTCGATTTCTTCGATCTAGACGATCTTCTCAGCGACGAAGAGCGCGCGATTCGTGATGCAGTGCGCGAGTTCGTCGATCGTGAGTTGCTCGACAACCTGACCATAGAGAAGCACCACCGGGAGGGCACCTTCCCCTCTCACCTCGTGCCTCTCCTGGGCGAGCTGGGCTGCTTGGGCGTGACCCTCCCCGAGGAGTACGGCTGCGGGGGGATGAACAACGTCACCTACGGGCTGATCAACCAGGAGCTCGAGCGCGGCGACTCCGGCCTGCGCTCCTTCGTCTCGGTTCAGAGCTCGCTCTGCATGTTCCCGATCTACACCTTCGGGACCGAGGAGCAGAAGCGGCTCTACCTGGCGAGGATGGCCAAGGGCGAGGTGATTGGCTGCTTCGGGCTGAGCGAGCCAGACCACGGCTCGGATCCGAGCGGAATGGAGACCAAGGCCACGCCCGACGGCGATGGCTGGATCCTCAACGGGACCAAGCGCTGGATCACCAACGGGTCGATCGCCGACATAGCGATCGTGTGGGCCCAGACGCCAGACGGGATCCGGGGCTTCATTGTTCCGACCGACGCGCCGGGGTTCTCGGCGCCGTTGATCCCCGGCAAGTTCTCGCTGCGGGCCTCGGTCACGAGCGAGCTCGTGATGGAGGACGTCAAGATCGGACCCGAAGCGCTCCTGCCCGAGACGGGCGGTCTCAAGAGTCCGCTCAAGTGTCTGACGTCGGCGCGCTACGGAATCGTATGGGGCGTCATCGGCTCCATGATGGCCGTGTTCGACGAGGCCCTCCGCTATACCAAGCAGCGCCCTCAGTTCGGCAAGCCCTTGGCTGGCTTTCAGCTCGTGCAAGAGAAGCTCGTCTGGATGCACACCGAGCTGACCAAGGCCCAGCTCGTGGCGCTGCGCATGGGCCGCCTCAAGGACGAGGGCAAGCTCAAGCATTACCACGTCTCCTTCGGCAAGCGGAACAACTGCTGGGCCGCGCGGGAGATCGCCAAGCTCGGACGCGAGCTCCTCGGCGCCAACGGGATCTGCGACGAGTACCAGGTCATGCGCCACTTGATGAACCTCGAGAGTGTCTACACCTACGAGGGGACCCACGACATTCACACCTTGGCCCTCGGCCAGCACCTCACCGGCCACTCCGCCTTTCGGGGCTAGAGCCCGCCCCGCAACTCTCAACAGGAGCAAGAAAGCATGCGCGTCTTCGTCTGCGTGAAACCAGTTCCCGACACCGCCGCCCGGATCAAGGTCGGCGGCGACGGGAAGACCATTGACCCCAGCGGGGTCAAGTTCATCCTCGGCCCCTACGACGCACGCACCGTCGCCAAGGCGCTCGAGCTCAAGGGCGAAGACGGCGAAGTGGTCGTCGTCTCAGCCGGGATGGGAGGCAAGGGCGAGAGCGCCGCCAACAAGCGAATCAAGGACGCCCTCGCTCTCGGCGCGGACCGCGGGATCTTCATAGCCGACGAGGCGCCCGAGAACCGCGATCCGCTCGCGGTCGCGAAGGCGCTCGCCACGGCGATCCAAAACGAAGGCGGGCATGACCTCGTCCTCTGCGGGCGTCAGGCCATGGACGACCAAGCCCTCGCGGTCGGTCCGATGCTCGCGACGCTCCTCGATCTGCCCTGCGTGACGGACGCGGTCAGCCTCGAGGTCAGCGACGGGAAGGCCGTCGTGCAGCGCGCCGCCGAAGGTCGCGTTGAGACGATCGAGGTCACTCTGCCGGCCTTGATCACGGGTCAACGTGACCTGGCTGACGAGAGATACCCCAAGTTGAAGGACATTCTCAAGGCCAAGAAGAAGTCCGTCGCGACGTTCGACTTCGCCTGGCCTGCGCCGGCCTACGAGGTCGTGAGCCTCGCGCCACCCCCCGACCCTGTCGCCGGCAAGATCGTTGGCGAAGGTCCCGACGCCGTTCCGGAGCTGCTCAAGCTGCTCCAGGACGAAGCCAAAGCCCTGACCTTCTAGTCGCAGCAGAGAAAGAGAACACAAATGGCAACCAAGATTCTGGTCGTGGCCGAGTTCCGCGGCGGCAAGTTCAAGAAGGGCGCTCTGGAGTGCGTGGCTGAGGCCGCGCGCCGCAAAGACGAGCTAGGCGGGGGAGACGTCGTCGCGCTCGTGATCGGAGGCGACGACGCCAAGGCGGCGGCGGGCAGCCTAGGCAAGCACGGGGCGGATCGCGTCTTGACGGCCTGCGCGAGCTGGCTCGATTACTACAACGGCGACGCCTACGGCAAGGCCGCGGTCGCAGCCGCCAAGGCGGAGTCGGCCGAGATCGTGCTCGTCGCGGCGACGCTCGACGGCAAGGACCTAGCTCCTCGAATGGCAGCCGCGCTTGATGCGGGCTACTGCCCTGACGCGACGGCGCTCAGCGTCGAGGGAGGGAAGCTCTCGCTGACTCGTCCTCTCTACGCAGGCAAGGTCTACGCGACGGTCGCGTTGCGGACGCCGGTTCAGATCGTCTCGCTCCGACCCAACAGCGTGCCGGTCGCAGCCAGCGAAGGCGCGGACGTCGCGGCGAGTGAGTTCGACTTCGGCTTTGGCGAGGGTGACCTCAAGAGCAAGGTCACGGGCGTCGCGGCCAAGTCGGGCGACAAGGCCGACTTGACCGAGGCCGAGCGGATCGTGTCTGGGGGTCGCGGCCTGAAGGGGCCGGAGAACTTCGTGCTCCTCGAGGCCTTCGCGGACGAGATCGGGGCCACGGTCGGCGCCTCGCGCGCGGTGGTCGACGCAGGCTGGCGCCCGCACGGCGATCAAGTCGGCCAGACCGGCAAGACCGTCTCGCCGAACCTCTACTTCGCGATCGGGATCTCCGGCGCGATCCAGCACTTGGCCGGGATGTCGACCAGCAAGTGCATCGTGGCCGTCAACAAGGACGCCGACGCCCCGATCTTCAAGGTCGCGGACTACGGGATCGTGGGCGACTTGTTCGAGGTCGTGCCGCGCATGACCGAGGAAGCCAAGAAGCTCAAGAGCTAGACCGGAGGCTACGATTCTGAGAGGTCGCCCCCGAAGGTGGTCTCACGACTCCCCTCCGCTAGGAAGGCGACCTCGCTCAGAATCGTGCTCCGCTCTACTAGAGATTCCTTCAGCGAGAGGGGTGCCAAGCGGCACCCCTTTTCGCGTTGGTCGGTTGGCGCGCCGCGGAGTGAGCTAGCGCCCCGAGAGGAGGGCCTTGAACTCTGGCATGGCGCGGAGCGGAGCGAAGTGCTTTTCGTGGCGAATCCGGTCGTAGCCTTTGAAGCCCAGCTTGAAGGAGGCCTTGAGCTGGGCTATGGCCCTGCCCCGCCGGAGGGTGGCCTCCGGCTTGTCGACTCCGGCCTCGGCCGAGCGGACCGACCACCAGATCGCTTGGAAGTAATGGCTCGTGCCTGATTTGGGGTCGAGGGCCAGGGCGCGGAGGAAGTCTCGGAGCGCGAACGAGAACCCCTCGTTTCGGGTCTTGATCTCTCCAGCGAGGGCCGCCAGCTTGAGCCGGAGGAGCCCTCGATAGAGGAGCGCGGTCACGTGACCCGGCGTGAGCTCAAGGCAGCGGTCGAAGTCCTTGATCCCCGCCTCGAGGTCGGAGACCGTGAACGTCTTGAACTCGGTCTTGGTCAGGTAGAAGGTCCCGCGCAGGAACACGACGTGACTTTGGTCAGGGTGTCGCTTGGCCTCTAGGTCCAGCTCCTCGAGGATCCGGTTCAGGTCGGTGACGTAGCCGACCTGATAGACCTTGTTGTAGAGCGGGTCGGCGAGCCGGGGGTTGAGTTCGACGGCCCGACCCAGATCGAGCATTCCCTCCACGAACTTGCCGATCTTGAGCCGGCAGACGCCTCGCTCGTAGTGAGCCTGGGCGAGCTTCGGGTTCAGGTTGATCGCCAAGCTGAAGCCCTTGATCGCGCCGGCGTAGTCGAGGCGATCGCGGCGGACTCGCGCCGCCTTGAGCTCCCGGCGGGCGGCCTTGGTCTCCTTGGTGGGCTTTGGAGCAGGGACAGCCGCAGGCTTTGGGCCCTTGCTCGGCATGCTGACTCGCATCAAGTCTTCAGTGATCATCTCGACCTCGGCCCCGACTTTCGCGGCGAGTCCGCGGAGGACCTCCAGCCAGTGCTTGTTCTTGACGACGAGGGTGACGAGGCCCTTGACCTCGGGGCCAATGATCACGTTCTTGCCGGAGTAGGCGGCCAGAAGCTGAATCACCGTGCGCACGTCGGCGTCGTGAAACGAGATCGTGACGCGAGGCGCCTGGGTCAGGAGCAGGATCCCGCCGGGTCGCTCCTCGAGCTCGCAGCGAGTCATTTTGGCGAGGATCTTGATCGCGTCCTGCCAGCGGATGTCGCTGAGCTGGACCGTGACCACCTCGGCGACGTTGGGGTCGACGAGGATCTTCTTGCCGACCTGGCGCGCGATTCCCTCGACGACGTCCTTCAAGTCGACGTCGTTTATGTCAATCGTGATTCGCAGTTCAGGACCTCCCCAGACCCCTGTGGGCACAAGCGCGGTCTTGGGCGGAAGAACGTAGGCCACGACTTCCTGGTCTATGTTGAGGCCGCTGATCGCGACTCGAACTCGGACCGCGCGGGCCGCCAAGATCCGGCCCTGGGACTTCAGCCCGACCGCACCCGGCAGGGAGTCTCGGAACAGTCCGCTCTGGAGAGCGACCTCGTGGGTCACGGTCAGGGCCCCTGGGAAGTCGCGCGAGACGCGGTGGCGGGCGAGTTCGAGGCGGCCGTGGGTCGGGCCGAACAGGAGCGGCAGGAAGAAGTCACCGCTCTGATCGGGGACTCGCATTTGGCCAAGGTCAGTCGTCAGAATCAACTGGGCGGGTCGGTTGGCTTGTTTCGGCTCGACGCGGACTTTGCCCTTGAGCGCCTCGAGGAGCTTCGCCCCCACGTTGAGGAGGTGGTGGGTCGAGCCGAGCGGGACGATCTTCGCGGTGTGCACACCCACCTCAGCGACGAGGCAGTGGAGGGCGCGGGGTGAGTCCTTGGCGACTTGGGCCCGCGCGGCCTTGAGCGTCGGGTGGACGCCGAGCAGGCGACCTTCACTGATCGCGACGAATCGCCCCTTGGCCTCGCGCTCGAGGCGCGTCCTTACGCGTTGGTAGGTGATCTCGTTCGCTTCTTGTTGGGCCGCGAGCAGCTCGTCTCGGGGGACTGCGAACTCGACGCGGTCGACGTCCTTGGCAGGCACGGTCAGGACGGCTCCGTTGACGCGGATCCGATAGACGGACTCGGCGTAGCTCAGGAGCTCGCCTTTGACTTCGCGGCCAGTGCGAAACACGACGGTCACGCGGGCGGGGTCTGCGGCGAGGGAGATCGTGGCGGTGAGCAGTGAGAGCGTCAGCGCGAGCGCTATTCGGTGCATGGAAGGCTCCTGTTGGGGTGAGCCAGGTCCCTTGCGAACACGAGTCCAAGGCCTAAGCCTTGCACCGCGTAGGGGCGTGGGAGGGGGGCGAGGCGGATCACCGTGGCGGATCTTCACGGTCGTGGTCCCAGGCGAGGAGCTTGGCACGCGAGACCGTGCGCACGCTTCCGTCCTCAAGTCTGCAGGTCAGGCCCGCGGGGCCGAATCGGATCAAGCGGGCCCCAAACCAGCCCCCAGCGCGGAGGCGGACGACGATTCGAGGCTCGCTGAACGGAGTCGGGGTTGGGGAGGCCGCCGGGGGGCTCAG